>NZ_NHNZ01000049.1:0-21560 GCF_002727095.1 Halorubrum sp. C191
AGATCATCGTCAGCCCGAGCGCGACGAGGCCGTATATCCCCCCGAGCAACACGGCGAACACCAAGTACTGGGCGAAGATCGTCGGAGATGGGAGTGAGAGCCCGAGAACGACCGGCGCTGCGGTCGTGTCGAGAGCCCCGGCGACGGTAGCCGCTTCTCGACCGCAGGCGTCAAGGAAAAACGAAGAGAGCATGTGGGTCAGAACTGCACGTCGGTCTCAGCGAACTCCTCGGGTGCGACGACGCGGTCTTCGAGGTCTTGGATCTGGAACAGCGGTGCGAGCGAGTTCTCGTTTTCACCGTTGTCGGCGAAAGTGATCGGCGGCATCGCCGCGATGTGATCTTCGACGGTGATCTCCCCTAACGCGTTGTTGATGTCGTCTGGGTCGGCCGACCCCGCCTCCTCGATCGCCGCGATGATGACCTCGGTTGCTGCGTACGTCATCGCAACGTTCGCGTCGAAGCTGGTGTCGAACTCCGACTCGAAGCGCGACTGAACCTCGCTCGCAGCGTCGGAGGTCGGGTCAAGCGCGAAGTTGTTCGCGAACCCGCCCTCGACGGTGTCGCCCATCTCTTCGAGCGCGCTGACATCGTTCATTGCCGCGTTCGAGCAGCCGGTGACGTACTTCGGCTGGTAGTTCTGGTTGTTCATCGCGTTAACCAGTTCGATCGTCCCCGACCGGTAGGTGGTTGCGATCACCGCGTCCGGGTCTGCGTCCCGGAGCGTCGTGACCTGCGTGTCAGCGGTGTCGCCCGGCTCGTAGGCGGTCTCGGCGACGATTTCGATATCGTTGGCAGGGAGCTCCTCGCGGAGCGCGTCGCGCACCGACTGCCCGAAGCTGATATCGATGTAGAACAGGCCCGCGGTCTCAATCTCCTCGCCGGCGTTCCGGATTGCGTCGGCGAGCAGGCGCGCGTGGTCGACCGCCATCTGGTTCGCCGGCGGCTGGGGCCGGTACGCGTAGTTGAGCTGCGTCTCCTGGAGGATCGAGTTGGCTACGGACACCGAGATGACGAACGGGACGCCCGCGCTCTCCGCGGTCCGGGTCGCCGCGCTCGTCACCGGCGAGGAGTAACAGCCGGTCAGTACGCTCGCACCCTCGTCGATGAGCTCTTGTGCGACTTCGCCGCCGAGCTCCTGTGCCCCCTCGTTGTCCCCGCTGATGACGCTGAGTTCCGCGCCGTCCAGCGACTCGATGCCGCCCGCCTCGTTTTTGATCATCGCCGCCAGTTTGACTGCCTGATCCATCCGCTCACCGGTGTTACTGAGAGATCCACTCAGCGGGTGGTTCGAGCCAATGATCACCTCGTCGGGCGCGTCGCCGCCGTCGCTCCCGTCGCTCCCGTCGCTTCCATCATTCCCGTCGCCCCCGCCGCCGCCACCATTGCTGCTACAGCCGGCTAGCGCACCGGTGACGCCGGCGGCGCCGCTGTATTTAACAAACGAGCGTCTACTGACACGGTCTGCGGGATTGTCTCCCATATATGCCTTGTGTGATACGGGCACACATATAGTTTGTTACGAAAGATTCTGATTAGTTCCGCGGCTCGCGGCGGTGACGAGCGCATCCGGCGAGGCGGGCGGCGAGACAGACGACGGGTGGGGAAACGAGTCGGCGGGCGTCAGTCCAGCCCAAGGTACAGTTCCACGAGGTCGTCCTCGTCGGTCAGGTCGTCGGGCGTCCCCTCGAACTGGAGTTGCCCCTGCGCCAAGATATAGACGTAGTCGGCGATCCGCAGCGCCTCGCGGACGTTCTGTTCGATGAGTACCACCTGCGCGCCGCTTTCGACGAGCCGTCGGGTCATCTCGAACACCTGGTCGATGAGGGAGGGAGCCAGCCCGCTCGACGGCTCGTCGAGGAGGTACACCTCCGCGCCGGTCATCATCGCGCGCCCGTAGCTGAGCATCATCTGCTGGCCGCCCGACAGCGATTGCCCTTTCTCGTCGAGTTTGCCTTCCAGTTCCGGGAACGCTGACAGGACCTCGTCGAACCGCTCTTCGCGGACGGCCCCGTCGTCGACGGTGTACCCGCCGAGAAGGAGGTTCTCGCGGACCGTGAGGTTGCCGAAGATGCCGCCGTCCTGCGGGAGCATCGTTACCCCGCGGTGAACGTTCTCGGCCGGCCTGTTGCCAGTCAGGTCGGTTCCGCGGTGCCTGACTGTCCCCTCCCACGCGGGGACGACCCCGGCGAGCGTCTTCAAAAGCGTCGACTTCCCCGACCCGTTCGGCCCGAAGACGCAGGTGACGCCGTCCCTGCTCTCGACCGAGACTCCATCAACGACGCGGTGGTTCCCATAGCCGCTGACGAGGTTCTCGCCGACGAGCCACGACTCCCCGTCGGACGCCGCGCCGACCTCAGAGCGCGCGGACGCCGTACTTGCCGTGGCGCCCGTCGCCGCGGCCCCGGACGACGCGCCCGCACTCCCGGTAGCTACCGCGCCGCCGGCGGCGGCCGGCGTCGGGTCTGTGGCCGCGTCGTCGACGGCGGCGCTCCCTGTCTCCTCCTCCTCCTCGATGAGCGTCTCCAGCGACGCGTCGTGGTCGGCCGCGCCCCCGAGGTACGCGTCGCGGACGCGCTCGTCGCTCGTCACCGACTCGAAGTCGCCCTCGACGAGGACCTGTCCCTGGTTGAACACGGTCACGCGGTCACAGACGTCTGCGATGACCCGCATGTCGTGTTCAATGATCACGAACGTCGTGCCGCGGTCGTTGAGCGTCTCCAAGTGGTCGAGCAAGCGGTTCCGCAGCGAGGGGTTGACGCCCGCGGTGGGCTCGTCGAGCATCACGCAGGCCGGTTCAAGCATCAGGATGCGCCCGAGTTCGAGCAGTTTCTCTTGGCCGCCGGAGACCCCGCCGGCCTCCTGGTCGGCGACGTGGTCGATCTCGAGGAGTTCGAGCAGTTCGTCGGCGCGCGAGCGCTTCTCGTCGGGGACCCGCACCCCGGAACGGAGCCCCCCGGTGAACACGGCGAGCAGATTTTCCCTGACAGTGAGATCCTCGAAGGGCGACGGGATCTGAAAGGTCCGCGCGAGTCCGCGCCGCGCGATTTCGTCGGGCTTCCAGCCGGTCACGTCTTCCCCGTCGAACCGGACGGTGCCGCCGTCGGGGCGGTAAAAGCCCGTGACCGTGTTGAAAAACGTCGATTTCCCGGAGCCGTTCGGTCCCATGATCCCGTGAATCGTGTCCGCCTCGACGGTCACGGAGAGCTCGTCGTTTGCGACGAGGGAGCCGAACCGCTTGGTCAACCCCTCGGTCGATAAAATTGGGCGAGTCATGCCCGAACGTCACCGCACGTCCGAATAAACGTTTTCCCGCTAGTCAGTGACACGCAGTTGACTGGTACTGACACGCTCTCGTTTTGCGGCGACGCGCCAAACTCCGGCCGGCGCGCCCCGCTCACTCCACAGTCGCCCGCCCGCCGTCGACGAGGACCGTCTCGCCCGTGACAAACGAGGCCGCGTCGCCCGCGAGGAAGGTGACGACGCTCGCGACCTCCGTCGGCTCGCCGAGCCGGTCAAGCGCCGCGAGCCCGCGGAACCGCTCGCGCGCCGCGTCGTCTTCGGCGTACGGCGCGGTCATCGGGGTCTCGATGAACCCCGGCGCGACGGCGTTGGCTCGGACGCCGTCCGTGCCCAGTTCGGCGGCGAGCGCCCGCGTCAACCCATCCAGTCCGGCCTTCGTCGACGCGTAGCCCGCGCGCTCCGCCGCCCCGATCTGTCCGTAGATCGACGAGACGTTGACGATCGTGCCGCTGGTTTCGCGCAGGTGCGGCGCGGCCTCGCGGACGATCCGGAACGGCGCGGTGAGGTTGACGTCCATCGAGCGCGCCCACGGCTCGCCGTCGTGGGTCTCGATCGGCTCGCGGGCGACGATCCCGGCCACGTTGACGACCACGTCGATGCGCCCGGTGTCCGCCGCGTGCTCGACTAACGCCGCGACCGCCGCGGGGTCAGTCACGTCGGCGTCTACCGCCTCGAAATCCCCTGTAAGCTCCGCACAGGCCCCGACGGTCTCCGACTGGTCGAGGCGGTCGCCGCCGACCACCGTCGCGCCGCGCTCGGCGAAGCGGACCGCGCAGGCACGACCGATACCCCGAGCCGTGCCGGTGATCAGCACGGTGTCACCGGCGAACGACAGCGCCGAGGCCGTCTCTCTCGTCGTCACGATTGCTCGCTGAGCGCCCGGGCGGCGTGTACGCCGGCCAGCCGGCCGAATCCCATCGCGGTCGTGAGCCCGTTCCCGGAGAGGTAGCCGGCGGCCCCGTGGCCGCTGATGCCCGTCGCGGTGCCGCCGCCGGCGTAAAGATCGTCGACGGTCGACCCGTCCTCGCGGAGCACCCGTGCGTGCTCGTCGACGACGAGCCCTCCCTGCGTGTGGAACAGCGAGCCGGTCACCTCGGTCCCGTAAAAGGGAGCCGAGAGGACGTGTCGCCCGTCCTCGCGGCCGACCTCGTCCGGCTCGCCCGCCTCAACGGCCGCGTTGTACGACTCGACCGCCTCGCGGGTCGCCTCCGGGTCGCAACCGAGCTCGGCGGCGAGGGCCTCGACGGTGTCGGCGCTCGTGTACGAGCCGAGGTCGACGGCCCGGTCGAAGTCGTCGAACTCGCCCTGCAGACGCTCGAAGATGCGCTCGTCGAAGATCTCGTAGGCGACGCCGCCCTCTTGACGGACCACGTCGACCGCGAACTGCGAGTACCCCTTCGACTCGTTCCCGAAGCGCTCGCCGTCGGCGTTGACGAGGACGCCGCCGTTCATCACGACGGCGTACGTCGACAGCGCGCCCGTCCCGCTGACGACGGTCGCGTGCCCCTGAAATGCGTCCATCGACGCGAGGGCGCCGCCGAGTTCGGCGCCCCAGCGGATCCCATCCCCGGTGTTGCCGTCGGAGCCGTAGTAGAGCGCGTCGGCGATGTCGTCCTCGCAGTGCGCGCGCACCATCTCCCGGTTCCCCGCGAAGCCGTCGGTGGCGAGTATCACCTTGTCCGCCTGGATCGCCTCCTCGCGGACCGCGCCGGCGACAACGCCCTCGACGGCGCCGTCTCTCGCGACCAGCTTCGTCACCGGCGTGTTCGTCAGCAACTCCGTGTTCTCCCGCGCTTCGATCCGGTCGCGCATCTCGGCGACGAGGTTCTCGCCGTTGCGTCCCGGCGGCGCGTGCATCCGATACTCGGAGTGTTTCGGGTACTTAAAATCGTCAACAAGATGCAACGAGATATCCCAGTCGTCCACGAGCCAGTGGACCAGGTCGACGCTGCTCTCACAGAGGTGCTCGACCAACTCCGCGTCGGCTTCGTGGCTGTTCTTCTCCAAGATGTCTCGGGCCATGTCGGCCGGCTCCTCTTCGATCCCCGCCTCGCGCTGGAAGCGGGTGCCGGCCGCGGGAATCATCCCCGTCGACAGCGCGGCGTTGCCGCCGACCTCGGCGCTCTTCTCTAAGAGCGTGACCGTCAGGTCCTCCGCTTCGCAGGCCGCGAGCGTCGCCGTAAGCCCGCACCCGCCGGCCCCAGCGACCAGCACGTCGGTCTCGACATTGAACTCGACCTCGTCGGCCGAGACGACCTCCGCGCTCGCGTCGTCTAACGTCCGCTGCTGCGGCTCCATATCGGGCGACTCCATACCATGACACTCGGAACCATGTCGCGTAAATCTACCGGTCTGTGGGGTGTCGCCGTTCGTGTGCCTACCGCCTTTCCCCCGAGTCCGCGCCGCTGGCGACCCACGTGGACGACTGCTGACCGGCACTTAAGTTCATGATGGTTTCATTTATATCTCTTTGGGTGTGTATGAGAACCATGGCCCGAACGCCACGCGAGACGGTCGAGGAGTTCTTCGAGCGGATGTCCGACCCGGACGAACGCGAGTCCGTTGGCGAGCTGTTTGCCGACGACGCCGTGATCACGGTCCCCGGCGCACGGTTCTCAGGGCCCGAAGCCGCGGCCTCGTTCCTCGCCTTCCTTGAACCGCGGTACGAGCGCGCCGGCAAGGCGTTCGGTCGCTGGACCGTCGCCGGGAACCGTGTCGTCAGCCAGGGGACGCTCCACGGCGTCGACAACGACGGCGAGCCCTTCGAGGACGTGCGGTACGTCGACGTGTATGAAGTCGACGAGGGCGCGATCGCCCGGCTCGACGTGTACAACGACCTCGCGGTCGAGGAGGTAGTCAAGCCGTGAGCGACGCGGACACGACCGATCGCATCGGCGTCCTCTTTGCCTTGCGCGACGAGCCCGACCTCGTCGTTCGCGCGGAAGAACTCGGCTACGAGAGCGCGTGGGCCGCGGAGGGCCAGGGGAAGTCGGCATTCGGGAAACTCGAACGCTGGGCGGTCCACACCGACCGAATCGGCCTCGCGACCGGCATCGTCAACGTGTTCTCACGCACCCCAGCCGCCATCGCGCAGGCGGCGGCGACCCTCGACGCGCACTCGGCTGGGCGGGCGATCCTCGGGCTCGGCGTGGCGCATCCCGGCGTCGTCGAGGGGTTCCACGGGGCCGACTTCGACCGCCCGCTGCCCCGGATGGACGAGTACATCGAGCTGGTGCGCCGGTATCTGTGCGGCGACCCAGAGGGGTTCGACGGCGAGTTCTTCTCGCCGTCTCGGACCGCGTTCTGGGAGGCGTTCGAGCCGGAACGCGCGTCGATCCCCATTTACAATGGCGCGCTAGGGCCGGCAAACGTCCGCCTCACCGGGCAGTTCGCCGACGGCTGGGTGCCGAACCTCTACCCAGACTCGCAGTTCGAGGAGGCGCTGACGTGGCTCGCCGACGGCGCGGCCCGCGCGGACAAGGATCCGGAAGAAATCGACGTGGCGATGTACGTGCTGACCGCGGTCGACGAGGACCCGGCGCGCGCACGGCGGGCCGCGGCCGAACACGTCGCCTACTACCTGCGCGACATTCCGGGGTACTACGACCGCGCCGCCGAACAGGCGGGGTACGAAGAGGTCGTCGACGCGGTCCGTGCGGCCCCCTCGCTCGAAGCCGGCGCCGACGCGGTCGCCGACGGGCTCCTCGACCGCCTCGCGGTCGTCGGGACGCCGACAGAGGCGCGCGCGCAGTTGGCTCACCTCCGCGACATCGGCGTCGACCTCCCGATTGTCCGCGCGCCCGCCGGGAGCGACAGGGAGTGGGTCGAACGGACGCTGGCGGCGTTCGCGCCCTCGCGGTAGCCGCCGACCCGCAGTCCCGCCTCCACCCACCCACAGAATTATCAGACTGCTCGACATACTGCCACTCGTTCACATGACTAAACGCATCTGGGAGGACCTGCTCACCGAGCGCGACAAGCAGGTCATCTCCGCGGCCGGGTACGACCAGGAAGGCGCGTCCTCGTGGGAGTCCCGCGGGATGGGCACGAATCCGATGGTCCTGGTCATCGACATGCAGCGACTCGTCGTCGGGGTCGACGAGCCGATCCTCGACGCCGTCGAGGAGTATCGCACCGCGATGGGCGAGATCGCGTGGAACGCGATCGACCACATCGAGCCGTTCCTGGCGTTCGCTCGCGAGCGAGACGTTCCCGTCACGTACACGCGAGTCGTCCCGTCGAGCTACGACGACCCCAATCACGAGGACCTCGACATCGTCGAGGCCGTCGAGCCGGAAAAGGGCGAGACGGTGATAAACAAGTCGTACGCCTCCGCCTTCTACGGGACCGACCTCCTCTCGCGGCTGGTCCGGGGCGGGCACGACTCCGTGATCATCGTCGGCAACTCCACGAGCGGGTGCGTCCGCGCGACCGCGATTGACGCCCAACAGAACGGCTTTAACGTCGTCCTGCCACAGGAGTGTCTGTTTGACCGGATCGAGGCGAGCCACAAGATCGCCCTGATGGACCTGTGGATGAAGTACGCCGAGGTGCTCGAACGCGACGAGGTGGAGTCGTGGGTGGAGGGGATCGACGCATGACCGACCACGACCTCGTCGTCGCGAACGGTACGGTCGTCACGCCCGAACTCGGCGTTTTCGAGGCGGACGTGGCCGCTGACGGAGAGACGATCTCGGCGATCGCGAGCCCGGGGACCCTCTCCGGCGACCGGGAGATAGACGCCACAGGGAAACACGTCCTCCCCGGCGCCATCGACCCGCACACCCACCACGGGATCTACCGTGGCCTCGACGCCGACGCCGAGACGGAGTCGCGATCCGACCTCGTCGGCGGCGTCACGACCATCGGGAACTACTTCCGGCGGGGTGGCTCCTACGAGGAGATCATGGACGGCTACTTCGCCGAGGCAGAGCCGAACTACTACCACGACTACTTCTTCTCGTTAGGGCTGCTCTCGTTTGAACACATCGAGGAAATCCCGTATATCGTCGAGGAGCTGGGGATTACGTCGTTTAAATGGTATAAGAACTACAAGGATGTCGCGCCCGAGAAGTTCGGCACCGACTCGGAGATGCACGACGACTGGGCGGACGCGTTCATCCAGGAACTCGCCGCCCAGGACGCGCCCACGACGCTCGGCCACCACTCCGAGAACATGGAGATCACGAGCGCGCTCGGAGACAACCCATACCTCGACTCCGCGGTCGACGATGACCAAGAGTACCGCGGCTACGACGTGTTGGTCGACCAGTTCCCGGACTACGCGGAGGCACAGAGCATGACCGCGAGCGGGTCGCTGGCCCGCCAACACGACTACGACGACAGCTTCTACGCGGTCCACGTTTCGGCGGGGCGGACCGCCGACGAACTGGCGATGCTCCACGACGCGGGCTGGGAGATCACCGGCGAGACGTGTACGCACTACCTCTGTCTCACGACCGAGGAGTGCGACGAGCGCCACAACGTCAACCCGCCGGTCCGGTCGGAGGCAGACCAGGAGACGCTATGGAGCCGGGTCGCGGACGGGACTATCTCCTGTATCGGCACTGACCACTGTGCCAACCTGCGCGACGACAAGGTAGGCGAGGACGTGCCGGACAGCCTCCCCGGCTTCCCCTCGTCGGCGACGCTGCTCCCGCTCATGCTCTCCGAGGGCGTCCACGAGGGACGCATCTCGCTGGAGCGCGCGGTCGAGGTGACGTCGACGAACACCGCCAAAGCGTTCAATATATATCCAAAGAAGGGCTCAATTCAGGTCGGAACCGACGCCGACATCGTGATCGTCGACCTCGACGAGATGAAGACGGTGACCCCCGAACTGCTCCAAAGCGGCGCGGACTACTCCCCATACGAGGGACGCGACGTGACCGGGTGGCCGACCCATACGGTCGTCCGCGGACAGGTCGCTTACGAAAACGGCGAGGTAGTCGGCGAGCGCGGCCACGGGACGCACATCGACCGCCCGATCTAACCGCTCTCGCCCCGATCGCTGTCGCCCGCTCGCCCGCTCCCCGTCGGGATCGAGCGCGGGCGACCCACCACCCAAGAACACGGACACACGCACATGACACGACACAGCATCCAACCGACGACGAACCGACCGGCGCGCGCCGCACACGGCGCCGCCGAGACACGCACAAGGCGACGATGAGCCGCGACGCGGCTACGGACGGCGGTGTAGACGACGCCGCAGACGACGAACAGACCAACGCCCCCGCAGGCCCGCTCGATGGCGTCACCGTGATCGAGGCCGGCTCGATGATCTCGATCGGGACGGTCGGGCGCCTGCTCGCGGACTTCGGCGCCGACGTGATCAAGGTCGAACACCCGGCGACCGGCGACCACCTGCGCCACTTCGGGCCGCAGAAGGAGGGCGTCGGGCTCTGGTGGAAGTATCTCGGGCGCAACAAGCAGTCGGTGACGCTCGATATCTCCACCGAGGAAGGCAAAGTCGTCTTCGAGGATCTGGTCGCCGACGCGGACGCGCTCATCGAGAACTTCCGGCCGGGCACCCTCGAACGATGGGACCTCGGCTACGACCACCTCTCCGAGCTCAACCCCGGCCTCGTGATGCTCCGGCTGAGCGGGTTCGGGCAGACGGGGCCGTACAGCGACCGCCCCGGATTCGGCACGCTCGCGGAGGCGATGTCCGGGTTCGCGTTCCTCAACGGCTACCCTGACCGGGAGCCGTTGCTGCCCCCGACCGGGCTCGCGGACGGCATCGCGGCGATGTTCTCGACGATGGCGGTCGCGTTCGCGCTGTACAACCGCGACGCGAACGGCGGCTCCGGGCAGTACATCGACACGAGCCTCATCGAACCGATCTTCTCGCTCATCGGGCCGCAGCCGCTCCGCTACCAGCAGCTCGACGAGATCGAAGAGCGGTCGGGGAACCGCTCTACGTCGTCCGCGCCGCGGAACGTCTACCAGACGGGCGACGGCCGGGCGGTCGCCATCTCGGCGAGCGCACAGCCGATCGCGATGCGGGTGTTCGACGCCATCGAGCGGCCGGAATTAAAAGACGATCCCCGATTCGCCGACAACGAGAAGCGATTGGAGAACGTCGAGGAGCTCGACGCGGCCATCCAAGACTGGATGGACGACCACACCCGCGAGGAGGTCATCGACCGGTTCGAGGAGTACGAGGCGACTATCGCGCCGATCTACAACGTGGCCGACATCATCGAAGACGAGCACTACCAGGCCCGCGACGCGGTCGTCGAGGTCCCGGACGACGAGATCGGGACCGGCGCGGTCCAGAACACGGTCCCGCGCCTCTCCGAGACGCCCGGTTCGATCTCGCACCTCGGGCCGCCGCTCGGCGCGCACAACGAGGCGGTGTACGGCGAGCGGCTGTCATACGACGAGGAAACGCTCGCGGAGCTCGACGCGGAGGACGTCATATGATCGAGTACCCCGAGGACGTGACCTTAGTCGAGATGCTCCCGCGAGACGGGTTCCAACGGCTCGACGAGTTCGTCCCAACCGACGAGAAAGTCGACATCATCGACGAGCTCTCGAAGACCGGCGTCGACGAGATCGAGATCACATCCTTCACGCATCCGAAGGCGGTCCCGACATTGCGGGACGCAGACGAGGTCGCAAAGCGCATCGAGCGCTATGACGACGTGACCTACCGCGCGCTGGTCCCGAACGCGGTCGGGATGGAGCGAGCGATCGATGCCGGTGTCGACAAAGTCAACGCCCTTGTGACGGTCAGCGAAACGTATAGCGAGCACAACCAGAACATGACCGTCGAGGAGATTCTCGAAGGCGTCGAGGAGATCGTCGCGATGGCCGAGGGGACGGGCATTGAGGTCGAAGCCGGGATGGGAACCAGCTTCTACTGCCCGTACGAGGGGCGGATTCCCATGGAAGACACGCTGGCGGTCGTCGACCGCGTCGTCGACGCCGGCGTCGACGAGGTGACGCTGGCGACAACGATGGGGCTCGCCGACCCGGTCGAGATCGAGGAGATGTACACGGCGGTGTTCGACCGCCACCCGGACCTGGACGCGGGGTTACACCTCCACGACACGAACGGGATGAGCCTCGCGAACACCCTCGTCGCGATGCAGTGCGGCGTCGACCGGTTCGACGCGTCGCACTGCGGGCTCGGCGGAGGAGTCGTCCTGCCGGACGGGCTCTCCGGCGTCGGCAACACGCCGACCGAGGACCTCGTCCAACTGCTGAGTAGAATGGGTCTCGAAACGAGTGCGGACTTCGAGCGCGTTGAGTCGGTCGCTCACGAGGTCGCCGACCGACTCGACCTAGGGGCGACGAGCCACGTCCTGATGGGCGGGACCGTCGACCGCGTGTTAGCGACCGTCGCGGAGGACAACGCATGACCGGAAAAACCATCTCAGAAAAGCTGCTGTCGGAGAAATCGGGAACAGAGGTACGCGCCGGCGACTACGTGGAGGCTGGCGTTGACGTGATGATGACCCACGACGTGACGGGGCCGCTGACCTTCGAGGTCTTCGAGGACGTGACGGGCGACGACCCGGAGCTCGTTGACCCGGACAACACCGTGATTACAATCGACCATCACGCGCCGGCCGACGGCGTCAAGGCCGCGAACAACCACAACATCGTCCGGGAGTTCGCGGACGAGTACGGCGCCCAGCAGTACGACGTGGGCGACGGCATCTGCCACCAGGTGCTCGTCGAGGAGGGGTTCGTCTCTCCCGGCGACTTGGTGATCGGCGCGGACTCGCACTCGACCACCTTCGGCGGCGTCGGGGGCTTCGGCACCGGCGTCGGTTCTACCGACCTCGGGACGACGCTCGCAACCGGCGAGCTGTGGTTCCGGGTACCGGAGACGCTCCGGTTCGAGGTCGAGGGCGACCTCCCCGACGGGGTGTACGCGAAGGACCTCATCCTGAAGTTCATCGGCGACGTGGGGTTCGACGGCTGTACGTACATGAGCGCTGAGTACGGCGGCTCGGCAGTCGAGTCGATGCCGATCCACGAGCGGCTCGTCCTCTCGAACATGGCCATCGAGATGGGCGGGAAGGCCGGCATCGTCGCGCCCGACAAGCGGACCGTCGAATTCCTCGAGGCGCAGACCGGGGAGCGCCCCGAGATACCGGCGTACACGCAGCCGGACGACGACGCCGACTACGAGGCGGTCCACACCTACCGGGCCGAGTCGCTCTCGCCGCAGGTGTCGACGCCGTCGAACCCGGAGAACGCGGTCCCCGTCGACGAGGTCGTCGGCACAGAGATCGACCAGCTGTTCGTCGGGACGTGTACGAACGGGCGGTACGAGGACATCCGGATCGTCGCGGACGTCATCGAGGGCGAGCGGCTCGCCCCCGACACGCGGATGGTCGTCGTCCCGGCCTCGAAATCCGTGTACAAACAGATGATGCACACCGGCGTCATGGAGACGTTCGTCGACGCCGGCGCCATCGTCCAGAGCGCCGGGTGCGGCTCCTGTTTCGGCACGCATCAGGGCGTCTTGGGCGACGGCGACGTCTGTCTCGCCACCGCGAACCGCAACTTCCCCGGCCGCGAGGGATCGATGGAGAGCGAGGTGTACCTCGCGAGCCCCGCCACCGTCGGCGCGTCGGCGCTGTACGGCGAGATCACTGACCCGCGGGAGGTCGAGTTGAACCGGTACGACGACTACGTCCTCGATGGGGTGGGCGCATGAGCGACGCCGACCGCGACATCGACACGACCGAACCCGGCCGGGCGTGGACGTTCGGGGACAACATCGACACCGACCAGATCATCCCGTCGCGATTCTTGGTCTCCAGCGACCCAGCCGAACTCGGCGAGAACGCCTTCAACGACCTCCGGCCGGAGTTCGCACCAAACGTCGCCGACGGCGACTTCGTCGTGGGCGGGCACAACTTCGGAAGCGGCTCCTCGCGCGAACACGCTCCCCTCTCGCTTTTGGGCTCCGGCGTCGACGGCATCGTCGCGCAGTCGTTCGCCCGCATCTTCTTCCGGAACGGGATCAACCTCGGGCTGCCCGTGTTGATCTGTCCTGACGCCGACCGGATCGACGACGGCGACGAGATCAGTTTCCGACTCGACGAGGGCGCCGTGATCAACCACACCGCCGACGAGCGGTACGACGCCGACCCGCTGCCGGAGTTCCTCCAGTCGCTCGTCGACAGCGGCGGCCTCGAACCGTACACGCGAGCAAAACTCGGGAGCGAGTGAGGACGTGGAACGTGGGTCGGGGCCGGTCAGTGTAGTCAAGGGTGTGTCGCCTTCGCGTTCGACACCGCCGGTTCGGTGCGTCGTCGAACGCCGTCAAAATAGCTAGCGAAGCTGGTATTTTGAGAAAAACATAATAATTTTTAAGTTATTATTTTACTGTTGCTGACATGAGCTGGAAACACGCTGTCAAAAGAACACTCGCAAAAATCTTTGATACCGGTTCGCCGATCTCGTTTGTCTGCCCAAGATCTGAGAATGGCTCTCTGACTCGAAGCGCGATCAGTTCATTTTGATCGCTTGAGTCAATAGAAATAGCGACAAGTTCCTCTTCAATATTAGTAATCGAAAATCGGTGATTTAGCCGTTAAATCTCTATTATCACGGTATCCGCGAGCTCCAAGTCAACTTTGTACTCACCGATGGTAGTCCACACGTCGGCGTATGTTACGATATTACATTCACCGTCTAACTCGGTCAAGGGGACGTCGAATGAGGTATCAAGGACCTTCTCGCCATCAGGATCTACAACTTCGATCGACCCGCTAACCTACTGATGTAGCTTTCTGAGCCCTCCGATGAACGGTGGTCCGATGCCGGTCGATGCTCAAATTATAAAGAATATATACTGTATTCAAAAATGATAGTTTATCCAGATGGAGTCCGATATCGAGCTTCATCGCCGACTCGGGTGTCGCCTCTCACTCCAGAGAATCTAGTTTGATTGAGGAGGGTCGACGCGGACGCATCACGCGAGTCGCTTCGCTCCACACGCGTTGCGCCCACGGACCAGCCAACAGCGGCGAGGTCGCTTCCGCACCCCCACTGACGGGCTGATAGACGCAGGCAACATTATCGCCCTCAGCCGGAGACGAGGGTTTGCCCCAGAGGGGGTGACCTGACTGACCGACTATGACCGAAACGCTTCACGGTTCGACGCCACAATCCGCGTTCACCTTGCGCTGATCGAGAGCGTTGAGGCTCCGTACAGCGTGGAGGGGTGGCTCGTCGCTCACGCCGATGAGTTCCGCTCGTTCACTTACGGCTTCCAGCCCCGCATGGAGTGAGGCCAGCCGGCGGATGCTATCCGGGCGCTCGATCAAAATACTCTGGAGGAGCTCGAACCAGTATATTCCCATCGGCGTGGACATGTCTGCCAGAAGTACGAGTATTGGGAGTGTGACGACTACTGTTGGTCCTCAAACCAATATACTTATTTTATTGGTCTATGTACCAATGGGTGAGGATGGCCTCACTGACCGACGACGACCTCGATGGCGTGAGCGAGGGTCGAAAGTACCCCGATGGGGCTGTAGTCCGCGTGTTCTGTATGCGGACAGATCGCGATGCGTACCCGCCTGGGTGGGCCTACAAGCTTCATTACGGCGCGACGGAGCCGGACCCGCCCCGCACGCTTGATGATGGGACGATTCGTCGGTACGACAACTCGCACGAGGACACCAAAGGGCACGAACTACACGTCGCACCAGACCCTCACCCAGATAGTATCACGTTTCCCGGAATGGTCGAACTCTGGAAACGGTTCTGGAGCGAAATCCCGAAGTCCGAGCTCGAGGTCAAGTGAGGCCATCTCACCACGGTGATACCCATGAACGACACCACGCCGCCGCTGCACCCGATGGAGCGTGAACAGCTTCGGGCCGAATCAACTCTCGTCGTAACCGTGAACTCGTCCAGTGAGTTCCACGGCGACATCACCGACGGGATCGAGGCGCTCAAACGAGGCGACGCGGTGGATTTCACACCGACGCTCTCGTTCACCAGTTACGACGATCTTATGGAGACGCTGACGCCGCGTGTCCTTGATCTCATTGAAGCTATCCGCAGGGAAGAGCCAGCCAGCATCAACGAAACCGCACGGGTCGTTGACCGGGACGTGAAGAACGTCCACGAGGAACTCAGCCGCCTCGCCCAGTTGGGTATCATCTTTTTTGAGGAAAACGGTCAGAGTAAGCGCCCGGTCGTCTGGTTCGACGAACTCTTGATCAACCTCCCGTTCGATCCAGAGGCTGGCGACACGACGGCTGCCAAGCCTTGACATCCTCTCCGCACTGAAGCGCGAGACTTTCTCCGTGATGCGGGGCCTACCTTTCACCGAGGCCTTCCAAATGGTGCCCCTGTCATGAGGTACCCACAGTCGAACACCACGACCAAAATGCCCCGACAGATCGGTCCACTTCCGCTCCGGGGCGAGAGACTTATATCCACCCTGTCGTACCCCATATCCTGATCTCGCTGATGTCTACACACCCCCTCCACACGACTGACGACGATGTTGCCTCGCAGATCTCGATTTACTGTGGCGAGGAAGAACGGCTTCTCAATCGTGCTGACCGCACAGCGACGCCGACAGAACTCGTGTTGGCGCCGACCGAACTCCACCAACGAAACCTCCAACGGCGACTGCGAGAGCGTACACAGCCACAGAATGCGTTTGAATTCGTCGATCCGAAAACCGTTGCGGAAGTACTGCTTGGAGCCGCAGACCCGGCCCCGACGAGCCTCGATCGCGTCGATCGCTTAGCGCTCCTCCAGTCGCTTCCGGCGGAGACAGCGGATCCGTCTCCGGGACTCCGTCCGTTGCTTGCTGCCCGTCGAGACGTCGGTCCCCAACAACTTGAGCAGATCCGTTCAGAGGTCGAATCAATGACGAACTTCCATCCGGATCGGATTGCGGCGCTGCGCGATGTCACCGACGAGTTTGCGACTCCCATTGCGGACGAGGCGACCACACTGGTTGATGGTGGCCTCGCCGTCGAGACGTGGCTGCGCGACCAGACTGACAAAGCGGTCTCGAAGACGGCGCTCCTCAGACGGGCGACGCGTCGCCTCATCGGCGGCGACGAGGTGTGGACCGATTGCTATCCCGATATCGAGCGGATCTCGCTCGTCGGTGTGAGCAGCATCCCGGCACCAGAAGTTGACTTCCTACATGGTCTCTGTACAGCAACGACGGCAGATATCGAACTCCACCTCCGCCCCGGAACCAGCGAGTACCTCACAGCGCGACTTCCGGACCTCTTGTCCATTGATTATCCCGGGCGAGAGGTGAATCTGTGACCCACGCCCACCGCACGGCACTCACTGGCGAGTTGCCAGCACTGTCATGTCCTGTTGTCGAATTGCCCGTACCGACGCGTCGCGAGGAAGCGCGTGCTGTGATGGCGACGATCAGCGAAGTTCGCGATCGTGGCGTGGACGTCCGCGATATCGTCGTCGTGGCTCGCGATCTTGATCCGTATGAACAGCCGCTGACCCGGGCAGCCATCCAGTATGGGGTGACGCCAGTGTTTTGGACACAGTTGCGCGTAACCCGCACCGAACCATACGCGCTGATCGCGGCGCTTTGTACGCTCTTTGGCGCCGGCGATGTCGGTGCTGCAACGCTGTTGGAACCATTAGCGCAGCGGTGGGCACCACTCACGGATACAGCCAGCTGGCCACTCGAACAGTCGACGATCCAGGCCGCTCTTGAGGCCCTTCCCCCCGGGCATCGATCGATCGCCGAGTGGGCCGAGACGATACAGACACACACCACGGACGAGCGACTCACAACCTACTGTGACTGGCTACTGTCGCATGCCGAGCGCGAGCCAACGCCAGAGACAGTTGGAACGGTTCTGGGGGCGTCGATCGATGCGTATCGCGAGACGAGCGTGCCCGCCCGCAAGCAGGCTGACTCACCGGCGCTCATGGCGACGGAGACGGCCGCGCGAGCAACGGTCAGAGTCACCCGGCTCGTCGAGCAGGTCACGCATAAATACGACGAGTGGCTTGCTGACCGGACTGTCTCCCGATCGTGGGGGGCTGTACAGGAACTGTGTGAACTGCTGGCGACACAACGCCCGGGCCGCCGTGAACACTCGAACGCCTGGGCCATCGACATTATGGAGGCAAACGACGTGTGGGGGCTGTCTGTCCCATTCGTTATCGCGGTCGGCGCGACGGCAGCCGAGTGGCCGGCCCAGACTGACAGCGTCGTTCCCACAGAGCTCCAGGAAGCCGTTCTCGCTGCGGCTGGTGAGACAGATACCGTTGCGCCGCGAACCGCGTGGGGAAACGGCCGTGATCGCGATCACTTCGCCGATGCGATGCGTGCCGCCGAGCGCGGCGTGATCGTGACGCGGTACACACAGACCGCCGACGGTGGTGTTGTGTACCCCTCGCCGTTTCTTGCGTCACTCGAGATGGAGACTGTCTCCGAGCAGGCCCGCACCCAACTGGTGAGCACGACACCGCAGCTTCCTGAGCCGATTGCCGCGCTCCTCTCTGCGAGTACAGATACCGTTCCAGCACCCACCAAGACACCTCATGAGTAACGACGACGACCCACGGATACTCCGGAACGCACAAGCAACGATCAGAGACAGATTCGTCGATGCCGAGTCGGGACTGTTTACCATGAACTGTGTCGCCGGTGCTGGCAAATCACTGACGATGCAGCGAATCGCGGCCGAAACCATCATTCGGCGGTACGCTCGTGGCGATCGGACACCTGCCCAGAGCGTGGCCGTCATGTCGTTTACCACCGATGAGGCGGCCGCGATCGGACCCGGTGTCTGTGAACACATTCGGGAGATTGTGGATCATGCGTTGATCCCCGAGGCAGCGTCACTCACTGAGTCAGATACCGCATATCTCGTGACACGGGTCCGGCACGCACCGTTCATCGGTACTGTCGACAGCGTGTTGCGTGATGTCTTCGGGAAGCTGGCCACCGACCTGGGGTTCGAGGAGACGCCATCGATCGGGAATAAGGCGTTGCTGGAAACGGTTCACAACGCGTGTTATGACGCTGTCGCTGCCGATCCGGCCCACGAAGACGCGATAGCCGAACTGGAAGCAGCATACCCGGATGGCCGCTGGGCAGCCACCCCTGCGGAGATGCTCGCTAACGCCGTCAAGTACTGTCGCGATCAGCGACTCACCACGACCGCCTTCGAACGCAAACTCCGTACCACACAGGAGGCAGTGTATCCTGACGGACGAACCAGCAGTCGTGCGGATATCGTGGCGACGATCGCAGACATCGTCGACGCCGACGCCGCAGCTGACACCGACGCGGCTCTCTCACCAGCGGAGTGGGACGACCTTGTGGCTGCTGACCAGCGTCTCTATGACGCATGGGACACGACGCTGACAGCGTTTGGTGACGTGCTTGAAGCCTACCGCGAGCAGTACCGAGCCCTGATCCGCGAGTATGGCGTGGTCTCTCACACCGATGTCGCCTTCTTCATCACCAGTGTGTTCAAGGGTGACTGGCCAGTCGATGGCGATGGGCCACCCACCGACCAGCACACAGCCCTTCGTCAGCGGTACCACGCGCGGCTCGATAGCGTGATCATCGATGAAGCACAGGATGTCTCCACTATCCAACACGCAGCGCTGTCACAGCTTGTCACTCCCTCGATGCGCGTCCTCGCGTGTGGCGATACGCTCCAAAGCATCTACCGCTGGCGACATGCCGATCCGTCGCTGTTCACGAGCGCCTGTCGCGAGGGCCAGTATCTCGGTATCGACTGGGACACCCATGCGACGGTGACAGCCGCAACAACCTATCGTGGAACCCCGGACATCGCCGCCGGCATCAACACCATCATGCGGCCCGTCTTTGACGATCCAACTCGCGGGGGGCTCAATGATTTTGCGGCGACTTACCCCGGCCTCGACGCATCTCGGGATCCAACCGCCGACCCGAGCATCCACGTCACCGCGTTCACCGGTGGGGCAGCGCCCGACAAGACACGGTGGGTCAACCCCGACGGCCGCGCTGGCGAGGCGAACATCCTTGCGACGTACATCGCACAGGGCCTCGCTGATGGGACATTGACTGATGAGACCGGGTCGCCACAGTCGATAACCGTCGTCTTCAGAAAGCGAACGCGGATGGACGCGTACAAAGACGCGTTCAAGGCCGAAGGACTGACCGTCCAAAACGCGAGTTCGAGACTCTTTGCGTGTTCCGTGGTCAAGGCGGTCCTCGCCGTCTGTGACTGGCTCACTGCGCCGACCGATCGGGCCCAGACACGTGCGTTGTTGACTGACTCGCCGTTCGATTTCACAGCAGCCCACGACTGCTTCGAGCGGGCTGGGTACGACCTTGATGTCATCTGTGCGGCCGACGACCTCGACGCCGAAACCCGAGACATCCTCTGTGGCCTGCGCGATCTTCGCGATCAGCTGGGCCGGTTCCATCGCGTTCCAGCGTCGGTGTATCTGGAAGACATCATCGAGCAACTCGCGCTTCGAGCCGACCCGAGCGACCAGTTCACCGAGCTGCCGGCAGCACAACGAGTAGCCGCGCTCGACACGCTCACGAGCACCGTCGCCGACTGGGAAGCTGACACGCAGTACCCACCAGCTGCCCTCGGTGACCTGCTTGCGCCGTTTCGGGCGGCCCCGAGCGAGGGGCCCGATATCCCGAGTGTGACCACCGATGCCGATGTCGTCTTTAGCACAGTTCATCGGCTCAAAGGCGATCAAGACGACGTGATTGTGCTTGCAACGCCGGGCTTCAAGCTCTGGGACACCGGCCCGTTCTCTCAGCGGTTCATGACGCAGGGTGGCGTTGCGGCGTTGGCCCCGCCGACGAACGTCGAGACAGCACCCGATATCGAACTGCCACCATTCGATGGGGGACTCTACACGCCAAGCGGTGACAGTCGCGATAAACAGGGTGCTGCATCACGCGATGTCGGGTTGCGGTGGGCGACCGAGCACTGGCTCGATGACGCCGACAGTGGGGCCCCGCACCTGCTTGGTCCCGACCAGCTCCAGTCAGTCGCAGCCAACGAGCGTGCGGAGGCGTGGCGACTCCTGTATGTGGCACTCTCTCGGGCACGTGACCATCTCGTCATCCCGCTTCCGAAGACGTTACCCGGCACGGCACAGCCGCGTGATCGCTGGCTCGATACCCTGTTTGAGACACTCGAGTTTTCGCCTGGACGGACACCCACGTATGCGATCGACGAACCGTCCAGTGCCGGTGATTTGACGATTGGTGTGAATGATGTCGAGGGCCGTATGACACGCGAGATGTACGACACGCCGCTATCGGTGACGGGTGCCGTCCCGCCTCGACGCGACCAGTTGGAGTCATGGGTCCCACGTTTTCTCGACCCGAGTACGGCTTATCCGTTGACTGACGATGTCGACGCCACCGTGGGTGCCCACCTCCTCGACGAGCCGATTCACACCGACACTGAGGCGGTGGCTGACGACCTCCCGATCACGTTCGAGACGCTTGGGCCAGAGGCCGTCGGGACCTGTCTCCACGAGGCCTTACTCACCCTCATCGAGATGGACGTGCCGGACACCGAGATCGATGCGTGGAGCAAGCCCGTCCGAAGCGCACTTCGGGACGCGATGGAACAGATAACGCCGCAGTCGATCGAGATGTTGCCAGATACTGAGCGTGGTGGCCTCGTCAGCTTCTTCCACACGTCGGTCGTGTCGGACTTCCTCAACTCCGACCTGTGGGCCCAGATCCAAGCGGCGGAGGCGGTCTACGTCGACCACGATTTGAGTGGACTCGTGACTGCTGGGGAGGTTGAGGTAGAAGTTCATGGTGAGGCCGATATCCTCATAGATCTGGGTGGAGGCGAGTGGCAGTTGGCCGATCTCAAGATTGCGCTGAATGAGTCACTCGACGCAACGCAACCGCGGTATGAACTCCAGATCGCCGCCTACGAGCACATCCTCCAGCAGGAACTCGGCTCAGCAGCGACAATTCACGCCAGTGTCGAAACGTTCGGGTGTGTCCGAAGGTCAGTGTATGGACAGTTCCCGCCCACGGTTCTTGCGCGCCGTGTTCGCACTCTCGTTGGGTCGGATGAGTCGATCTCCGGCTCCTGAACTACTGTTTACTCATCGTGTTGCTCCGCTCCTCGGTAAACTACCCTACCCTACTCCCTCGGCGCTCCGCGCCTCGGTCCTTGAGGGTAGGGCTTTGATGTGGACTCCCGGCAATTAGTCGCCAGCAATAGGCTGGTGACTCTCACCGTTCAACGTCCCACCAGTCACACGCACGTCTACTGGTGCGTC
>NZ_NHNZ01000078.1:0-1444 GCF_002727095.1 Halorubrum sp. C191
GTACCCTCATCTGCGATGCCGGCGTTGTTGTGTGCGAAGTCAAGCCCGCCGTACTCGTCAAGCGCCGTCTGTACCATCGCGTCAACATCGTCAGAGTCGGTGACGTTTGTCTTGACGAACGTCGCTTCGCCGCCGTCACTCGTGATCATCTCAACCGTCTCGTGGCCACTCTCCTCGTCGATATCGGCGACAACGACGTTTGCTCCTGCTTCGGCAAACCGAAGTGATGACTGTCGACCAATTCCCGATCCACCACCAGTGACGACCGCAACTCCGTCTTGTATTCCGTTCATAATGTCTCCCACCACGTTGTTTCACGTGGAGTGTTAGTTATTGACAAACAATTATAATATACTTATCTGTAAGAGTTTATTCAGCATTGGTTGTATATCAACATTAACGAACACCAACTGGCGACTGTACAGTGTCGAGACCTACAGCAGTGGCCAAGTGAAGACCAAGTACGCCCTCAGCGGTGAGGGAGAGTGATCGAAGTGCGCTGGCTGCTGTTGAGAACTTACTCTACGCGATGAATTTAGACAATAGTATAGAATGCGTATAAATATGAGCAGTGAAAAAAATCTGTGCCAGTTTCACTCCCGTCGGAGTTGGTAGAACGCCTAGGAGCTCTTGTCGAGGATGGCGTCTTCGGCTCTCGGTCCGAAGCGCTGCGGTACGGCGCTCGACTGGTTGTTCGGGAGGAGCGCCTGAAGCGAGTCCACGACCAGCCTGTGGAGCGCGCTCATGAAGATCTCAAGGAGCGGCTGGAGCGCAAACGTGTATCTTGATCTGAATGTCACTCTCGCCGAACTGAAGGAGGACGACTGACTCGCCAGCGAGGCCGATCTGGAGACGATAGATACCCCGAAAACGTCCATCGCTACCGGCATCGAACTCCAGTACGTGATGGAAGACGAATGGCCACGTGATCGGGTCGTGCGCGCTTATCAGGAGATCGCCGACTTGGGAATTGAGATAATCCCGCTCGGGGGCGATGCGTTAGATGCCGCCGCCAAACTGCGGTCGCAGTACGACTCGTTGAACATCTTTGACGGCGTCCATCCCGGAACCGCCCAGACACTTGATGATCCTATCGTCTCCACAGACACGCTCTATCCTAATATCCCCGAAGTGGAGAGTATCGACCAGAGGGATCTTGAGTAGCTGTTCTCGCCCATGTAGACGCAGTCGTCGCTGCCCATCTCCACGCCGGGCAGCTGCGTGGGCGTGTTGAAGTCACGGCCTTGCGACTTGTTTTTTTCACCCAATTCTCACAGAATGACCCGAACGACGGGTAGGCGACGTCGAGGTCGCGTTCCTCGAAGGTCTTCCAGGTCGCTTTTCGACACGCGCTCACCTATAGTAGTCGGTAGAACTTTTTACTCAAAGATATATGCTGTCTGTAATGGATCACCTCAACGAGGTCTCCGTCGAAGAACTCCAA
>NZ_NHNZ01000222.1:0-964 GCF_002727095.1 Halorubrum sp. C191
TTTTGGAATCGAGAGTTGATCAAGAGCACTGTCGATCGCTGTTGTAAGTTCGTCGAGTGAGTCGAAAAAGCGGTTGCTGAGAGCTGCTTGGAGCTGTCTCCAGCATTCCTCGACAGGATTCAGTTCCGGCGAATATGATGGGAGCGTCACAAAGGCGAGGTCGTCACGGGCCGCGAGGTCCGTGACGGCCGATGCCTGAAAATACGGTGCTCCATCGAGAACGACAATCAAATCATCTTCAAATTCTTCACATAGTGCTAAAATGAAATGTTTTGCGTGATCAGCGGTAATGTACTCTGTAAATCGAGAGAAGAAGCGATCACCGTTTTCGGTGATCGCGCCCAGCAGACACGTCCAGTCCCGTTGACCAGATAATTCGACAGAAGGCCGCGTGCCGCGCGGAAACCACGCGGCACGCGGCTCAACTTGGACAGATTTCTTGGTTTGATCAATACAGACTACTGTGGCGTCCATTTCGCGCCGCTTTTTTTGATCTCGTCGTAAAACTCATCTTGCTCGTCTTCGTCGGATTCAGACGCTGAACGGCGTGGTTTTTGATAACTCAATCCCGCTTCTTTCAACAACCGCCGGCAGCTTGGGATTGAGTAGTCGACGCCGTACGTTTCTTCAAGATATTCTTGTGCGAGCGCCGGCGTCCACGCCGGCGCGTCAACGCCGATCTCTTCGGGTGATTCGTGGACTGTTTGTTCAAACTCTTGTTGCTGTTTTTCTGAGAGTTTTCGTTTCCGACCAGATCGGTGAGCATCTGTAACAGCTTGTTCAAGCGGTTCGTCGGTATCGAGTCGGTTGAGCCAGTTATAGATCGTTTTTCGCTCTGTGTCGTACCACTCGGCAAGTTCGGTTTGCGTGACGCCGTTTTTGTACGCGATCGCAGCTAACAGCCGTTGAGTCGGCTTGTTTCCATCAACATTGTCAAGCGCCTCTTGGAGTTCTTCGACGGAGA
>NZ_NHNZ01000047.1:0-36322 GCF_002727095.1 Halorubrum sp. C191
CGATGTGATCGACTGAAATTAGGGGTTCACGGTAGAGATGCCTAGAAGGTCGATTAGCCCTCGGCTCAACTAGCGACGACTGTACTAACAATCTCCTACAGACGAGCGACCGTACAAGAAACGGGGGTTTTCTGAACACCTACATTAGAACTAATTCTAGCCTTAATAATGGGCCTATACAGAGATGGCGAAAACGAGAGTCAGTCAGGGGGCGAACGGGCAGTACAAGGTTACAGTTCCGGAAGGGCTCGCCGAGGTATGGATCTTGACGGAAAGAGACTCAACAGGAAGGTCAAATCGGGAAGCTCTCTAGAGGTGACGGTCGTCGATGAGTAAAGCACTCGCGTGGATCCGGAAGTCGAAGGGTGACGATGATGACGTTGGGCTCGAAGACCAGCGTGAGCTGGTCCAAGGTTTCGCGAAGGACGCCGCCGACGAGGTGGAGGTTCTCGATCTCTGGATCCACACTGGCTTCTCGACGATGACACGAGATAATTCGGCGGGCCTCCTAGACCAGAACGATCGCATTCAAGTATGCGTCAGCGATCTTGAAGCTGGCGAGTATTCGCACCTCGTGGTGTGGGACGATCGACGGATCTGCCGCGACGAGCACTTTTCTGTGATTCAGTATCAGTACCTCACAAAGCATTGCCAGTTAGCGTGACCTGAACCACCTGTTCTGTTGTGATGAGTCGTCGATCACGGTTGAGCAACGCTGATCGAAGACGGAGTTGTCGCTGTCGGCGGCGGTCAGCCGCCGACGCGACAGCGTTGCCACTTGCGAAGATGCTTGCTCGGTCAGTGACTACCGGTGGAACCGGTCGTCAGATGGCCGGTTCGCGCGGACGACCCGACGCACTGCGAGGGCAGTTCACGCAGCCCGTCGAACCATATTGACGAACTCCTTGTACGGCCACCACCAGAGGCGACGTCCGCCTCGGCGGGGCGTCGCCAGGTCTTGAACACATCTTCAGCAAGCAGACGTTCTAACTAACTCGCTTTGTGAGGTACTGAAGATGCGATCGGCTGCGAGGCTTAGAGGCTGGTGCTAGTTCATCGTTTGTCCAGTCGGGCGAATCATGAGTTCGTTGACGTCGACGTGTTCGGGTTGGTTCGTTGCGTACACGATTCCACGGGCAATGTCTTCGGGAACCAGCGTTGGCATATCCACTTCGGAAAGTTGTTCAAGCAGTTGCTCGTCAGTGATGTGAGTCGGGAGTTCAGTATCAACCGCACCCGGTTCGATGACCGTGGTTCGGATGTCCTGTGGCGAGAGTTCCTGTCGAATGGCATCGGTGAAGGCAGTGACACCGAACTTCGTGGCGTTGTAGCCACTTCCGTTGGTCATCGTTTCCCGCCCCGCAACTGACGAGACGTTGACGACGTGGCCACCGTCTTGCTGTTGCATGATGGGGACCACAGCGTGCGTGAGATTCATCAGCCCTATCAGATTCACTTCGACCATCTGCCGGAGATTCGACCGGTCTGCTCGTTCCAGTGGCTCGAGAAGCATCACGCCGGCGTTGTTCACGAGGACATCGATCTGGCCGTACTCGTCAATAGTCGTCTCGACCAGTGTGTCAATATCGTCTTCCTCCGTGACATCGGTTTCGACGACGAGTGCGTCTCCACCTTCCGTGGTGATTCGGTCCGCGAGCGCTTCGAGTTCGTCGACACGCCGTGCTGCAAGCACGACGCTTGCGCCCTCTGTGGCAAGTGCTTCGGCAGTCGCCTCGCCGATTCCTGAAGATGCGCCAGTTACAATCGCAACACTGTCGGAAAGGTACTTGCTGTCAGTCGATGGGTTATCAGACATCAACAGAAGATATGTGATACCGGAAGGAGCGAGTTGTGCTTACCAGTAAACCCATTTATATAGACAAATGACCATACTTCACACTCCAGGGTATTGAGCGGGATTCTGATGGAGTCACACTCCGCTAAATTAAACGCTGGGTGCGACAACCTGTGGGGTCAGAGGGTGCGAGGGATCAGACGACAGTCTGGCGAAAAGCGACCGAGAGACAAGATTTACTCACATGGAACAGTCAATGGAATCCCGAAAGAGTCCGAGGCTACTGCGGCAAGACACTCATATACTGCTGTGGACCAACAGTCTCGCTTATCAGCTGCCTCTCAGCTCTGCGCAGGAGATCAGACGCCGCGGCGGCTGAGACATCGAGTTCGGACGCAAGATCATCCGTCGTGAATTCACGCGGAGAATCGTAGTACCCCTCGGCGAAGGCGATCGAGATGGCCCGGTACTGCTTGTCGGTCAACCCGAACTGGTCGCGTTCGCCGTCGTTCTCGGGGTCTGACGCGATCTTTAACAGCTCGAATGGAATGTCGTGGACCTTACATCGATCTCGCAGTGTGGCCAACGACTCGTAATCCGAGAACACCTTCTGTTCGCGAATCCCTTCGCTGGTCACTGTTGCATCCATGACAACTCCCTCAATTTCTTCTGGGTCGTGAGACCGGGCAAGATTCGAGTCATCTCTCACGATGAGTTGATAGAACCAGCCGTCGGCGGTTTGTCCAATTTCCATCGCATTGATAACCTCCGTAGCCGAATCCAGTTTTCGATCGAACACACCGTGCGAACCTGTATCGACAGTTACCGTCATCAGTATCTTGTTATTGTTGAGAATAAACGGGTTCGAGATCGATAGCTCACCGCTTGGAATCGCTTCTGCAAGTCCAACGAGTGGGAGCGTGCGGTCAGCCAGGAGAATCTCGGCGACGAGTACCATGGGTGATAGTTGGCTTCGGTCTATTTAATTTCGAGTTTCCACGCTGGGGAGACTCACTGTGGTGCTTTCACCGTCTCGGTTGTCTCGAAGTCATACTCGACGCCAGTCAGCTTCTCGCTCACGTCCCAGAGTCGCGCTGCGTCATCTACTGATGTCAGTCGCTATTCAAGTGAAAGTTTCTGTGGTCTGATCGTGGTCGCGTTAAGTTAGAGGATGAGGCGGACAATTTCTGAGTGTCTATGCCAGAATTCGGCCGCCTCAGCGAACGTATCACGTGGATCGACTTGCCGTTTGTGGAGCGAGGTCGAACGCCTCGCTGGGCGATTGAACTAGGGCTCCGCTGTCATTTGGTCGGTATGTCACTTCGTGAGGCAAGTAAACATCTTGAACTGTTTGGGATCGATCGGAGCTACGTTGCGGTTCATAACTGGGTTCATAAAGCCAATCTACAGCCGATCTCAACCGTCTCCGAGAATCAACTCGCGGCTGACGAGAAGATGATCCGCCTCCACGGCCAGCAGTTCTGGCTGTACGGCGCGGTTGATCCACAGACGAACGGGATCCTCCCCGTGAGCCTCTTTCCAACCACAAATAAACAGACGACGCGATAGTTTCTCACCGAGCTACACCGGCGCTATCAGCTCGATAACGTGGAATTTCTCGTCGATGACGCAGACTATCTTGGCTCAATCCTCGCTGAAGACGGCTATCGATTTTAAGTCATTCGGCATGGAAGTTGGAATGCCATCGAACGTGTCTTTTGAGAAATAAAACGACGAACATCTTCGTTTGCGAACAGTTTTAGCAATGTCGCGTGAGAGACAGCTCAAAACTGGCTCGAAGCCTTCGCCGTCTATCACAATTCACGTCAAAATTAACACGACCGCAAGGTCAGATTTCTTGCCGGCATCTGCGACTTGATTAGTAATTTGTATTTTGTCTCACATATTGAACTTAGATAGGAGCAACAATTACAGGTATGTCGGTGAACAGCCCACATTTGTCGTTTAATGAGCAATTATATTTAGTAAAGCCTTCCAATGAGTGATGGCACGACGGCATTCACGACGGTCTGTGCTGAACGCGGCGGCTGCCGGCACCGCGGTTTCACTTACCGGCTGTCTCGGCGGCGACGATGGCGGCCAAACAGTGCGGATTTCTGGTGGCGTCGGGCCACTGCCGATGGTACAGGTGTGGGCTGACATCTATGCTGAGCAAAGCGACCTTGCCTTCGATATCTCCGGCGGCGGCACTGGGGTCGGAGTGTCAGATCTGTTTAATAATCAGGTTGATGTAGCAATGATGGGGCGTGAACCCTTTGAAGAGGAACTTGAACGCGGGCTGGTCGCGGTGCCGATGTTGATCGACACCGTCGTGGGAACGGTTAATAAAGACAACCCGGTTATCGATCAGATTCAATCACAGGGGGTAACTAGAGCGGAGTTAGAAGCAATATTTACTAAAGAGATCACTAACTGGGGAGAACTGTTTCCAGACGCCGGTGTTGACGCCGAGATCGTCGTCTACGGCCGTTCGGACGCCTCTGCGGCGTACAAAAAGTGGGGTGAGTTCCTCGGCGGCGAAGGCGACGCCTACACACAAGACGATCTTGAGGGACTCTCGGACGGCAACTTCAATGGCGATCAGCCGGTTGCCCAGTCGCTCGGCGAGAGCGAGAACGCCATCGCGATGAACAACGTCAATTACGTCTACAATCTCGACAGCGGCGAACTCGACGGTGATATCCGGCCGATTCCCCTTGATCAAAACGGTGACGGACTCTCTGAATCGGAGTCGTTCTATCAAACTCGCGGCGAGTTGCTCGCGGCCGTTGAGCGCGGCGACTACCCGGCACCGCCGGCCCGCGAGATGTGGCTCGCCGCAAACGGCACGTTCGACGCCTCTGTCGCGCCGTTTATACAGTGGGTGCTCACTGACGGCCAACAGTATGTCTCCGAAAACGGTTACGTCCCTCTAACGGAAGACCGTCTTGAAGATGGACGAGCGACCTTGGAAAACAACACGGAATCGTGACCACCGACACCGACAGTCTGCGGAAGCGGGCTCGGTCGAGCCGCCTCGGCCGACGGCTGCTTGCCGAACGCTACAGTAGCTACTGGCTCACCCTGGCGGGGTATCTGGCGATCGCGCTGTTTGGGGGGATCACACTACTACTGTTCTACCGATCGCTGCCAATCCTCTCGGAGTATCCGCTGAGTTCGATGTTAACCTCTACAAACTGGGACCCTGCGCGGAACAATTTCGGCTTTTTGCCGGCGATCGTCGGTACCGTCTACGTCACCGCACTCTCGATGGTAATGGGGGTTCCGATTGCGCTCGGTGCGGCGATCTATATCGCCGAGTACGCTGAAGGGCGAACAAAAACACTCGTCGCCGCACTGATCGATGTGTTGGCGGCGATCCCGAGTGTGATCTTCGGGCTGGTCGCACTGATCGTCGTCGTGCCGTTTATCGGTAGCTACGTCGCCCCGGTGTTCAACGAGAGCACCGCTGGCGTCGGCATCTTTACTGTCAGTCTTGTGATGGCGATCGTCGTCACCCCGTTTATGACCTCGCTGTCGGTCGAGTCGCTCGAATCGCTCCCCGACGAGCTGCGGGAAACGTCGCTCGGCGTCGGCGCAACCAAGTTTGAGACGATCCGATCGGTGTTGCTTCGGGCGGCTGGGCCTGGGATTTTTTCGGCGATCTTACTCGGCTTTGGGCGCGTGTTCGGCGCGACGATCGTACCAGCGTTGCTGATCGGCGGCCAGACACAGATTCCCACCTCGGTCTTCTCGACCGGCCAGACGCTGCCAACGCTGATCGTCAATGATTTCGGCGAGCTGATGTCGCTCCCGCTCACACAGTCGGCGTTGATATTTGTCGGGCTGATGCTCGTCGTCGTCGTCTGGCTGTTTAACTTCGGGGCGATGCTCGTCCAGCGGCGGCTCAAACGGCGGTGGCAGTACCAATGAACCGCTATACCACACAGCGACTGTTCGGTATCGCGGTGCGGGCGGCCGCCCTGCTTGTCGTCGGTGTGTTACTGTTGGTCATCGGGGTCACCGTCGTCAGAGGTGGGGGCGTGTTGCTTGCCGATCCATCGATTGTACTCACGCCACCCGGCTCGCGATACATGCTCGAAGGAACGGGAGGCTTTCTACATGCAGTGCTTGGCAGCCTCTTTATTGTCGGCCCGGCAACCATCGTCTCAATGGTGGCTGCGGTGTCGACGGCGGTCTATCTCCAGAGCGACTACTCCAGTAAACGGTTTTCCGACGCTGTGAACATGTTTCTCAACGTGCTGTGGGGTACCCCGCCAATCGTCTACGGCGTCTTCGTGTTGACGATCATCATCGCTACAGGTGCCCAGACAAGTTTATTTTTCGGCATCGTCGCTATCGCTATCTTCCAGTACCCGATTATGACGCGCTACACCGACGAGGCGTTGCGTGCAGCCCCGGAGACGGTTCGAGAATCGACCTACGGGCTTGGTGCGACCCGGTTTGAGAGCATGCGGATGACCGTTCGGGCGGCCGCACCAGGCGTTATCGCCGGCTTGGTGATGGGGTTTGCCCGCGGTATTGGCGATGCGGCAACCGTGCTGTTTACCACCGGCCGAAGCACCCGGATGCCTGGTGGACTGTTCGAGGCGGCGACGACGCTGCCGGTGCTCATTTTCGATCAGGCGATGTCGTTTAATCCTGAGGTTCGTTCCCACGCCTACGCGGCGGCGTTCGTGTTGACTATTGCTGTGCTCGGCTTGATCCTCCTCTCGAAGCTGTTAGCCGGCCGCTACGCGCGATATACACCCGGAGGAAACAGATGACAGAGATCCCACTCACGACAGACCAGCTTTCAGTAACGTACACCGGCGACCGCGAAATCGAAGCCGTCAAAGGAGTCTCTATCGACTTCCCGGCCAACACGCTCACAACAATTATTGGCCCTTCCGGCTGTGGGAAATCGACGCTGTTGAAATCGCTCAACCGGCTTCACGATATTCAAGAGAACGTTGAGATCGACGGTGATGTCTTGCTCTCCGGGGACTCGGTGTACAATACCAACGTGCCAGCCCCGGAGATACGCAGACAAATCGGCTACGTTCCCCAGACCCCGACCGCACTGCCGGTGTCGATCTACGAAAACGTTGCCTACGGGCTGCGCATCCACGGTGACTACGAGTCGAAGGCCGATCTCGACGAGAAGGTCGAAACCTATCTCCGGAAAGTCAACCTCTGGGATGAGGTCGCCGATCGGCTTGACGCGCCGGGCGCGGAGCTATCAACCGGACAAATCCAGCGGCTCTGTGTCGCCCGGTCATTGGCTGTCGAGCCGGACGTGTTGCTCTGTGACGAGGTGACCTCCGCGCTCGATCCGGTGTCGGCCGAAAGCGTCGAGAAGACGCTCAGAAAATTAAAATCCGAGTATACGATTATTCTTGTCACCCACAGTATGGCTCAGGCACGCCGACTCGCCGACGAGGTCGTGTTCCTCTATCTCGGAGAGGTTATCGAGAGCAACGACGTTCAGTCGTTCTTCGAAGATCCACAAGAGGAGCGGACAAAGACGTTTATTGGCGGTACAACACCGGTTGACCGCGACGACACACCTGCCGAGCAGACGGCCACACCACCGGCCCCTGACGGGAGTAAAGGGTCGACTGCCGGCGATGACAAGCAGTGAACAAGGTAGTAAAAATAGAGTCTATCTCTAGACCCGTATTTGAGGGGGCGGAAGTAGTTGACAGACGGACTTAAAGAACAATTCAGGCAGATATTGATCCTGAGGAAGTGAACGGAGATTCTCAAATCATAGAGCATCAAGATACGAACTTTCGATTGCTAGATCAAATTGATTCGCAGATAGAGTCTGGTGAACGGAGGATCAGAATAATAAGTATTGGGTTGATAATTATCTGATTGTCTCTTCAAATGGTCCAGAATATTTAAAATTTGCGTTCTTTCAGGCGTAGTGTTCAGATAAGCTGGTTCCATGCGAAAGCGAATGATCTGAACCACTCGTCAGCAGTTTCTGCTTTGGCGTTTCTAAAATAGTTTGAGAACTGGCAGTTCTGCGTTTTACCTCACGAAAGACACGTTCGGCGCTGTTCCGATTTCCATGTCGCTCGTATCTGAAATCGAGGTCGTGTTTGCGACAGGCTTTCTGGAGTGAAGCTGATCCATCTATGAGAACGGTTGCGTTATCCACGTCGTGTTTGTCACAGAGATCAGTGAAAAACCGATCTGCGAGAGCGTTATTTGTTGTCGGCTCAAGCTGTGTATGAAGCAGATCGTTCGTTTCCGGATCGACAGCAGCGTACAGCCAATATTGTTCATAGTCAAGCCGAATCACAGTCTCATCAACCGCAATGTGATTCGGGCTCCGACCAGATTCCGGCTGTAGATCGGCTTTGTGAACCCAGTTGTGAACGGTGGAGCGCACTCGTCCAACACCGAATACCCCAGGAAACGAAACAGTATTTGAAAACGATAATCCTGCTGAATGAAGCTGAATACTGAGCTTCATCAACAGCCGCGGTGTTGCCTCTCGCTCCACAAAATCTAACTTGATCTCGTCTAAACAGCCGTTGAGGCGGTCGTTTTCGGGCATAGACACTCTGAAGACGCACCGCCTCACTTTTCAATCCTTATCTGAACACCGCGGACATTTCCGGGGGTTGATTGAATGGATAGCAGTCCAACCCTCGTGCTGTCTTGCGGTTTGGTAAGAATCCTGTAGCGCCCATGTTTCTGACGCCGAGCGGAACGAGTAATCAAAACTGGGCCAAAGGATTTGAGCCACGAGAGACGTAGCGCCGAACGGAGCGAGGTGACCGTCTCTCAGAGGCTCACAATCCTGTAGCGCCCATCCGTTTCTCCCGCGAGTTCACCCCTCGGTGGGGAAAACCTCGTGAAGCGTGTGATGGGAATCCCCGAGATCGTTGAGGAGCGATTCGCCCGAGTCGGCGAGTCGAGCCAACGATCGCTCGGCGTCCCGGACGGCCACGAGGCGTCCTCGAGTGTACGCGTATTCCGGGTCGTCCGCGTCGAGGGCTGCGACTGTTTCCTCTAAGTCGACGAGTGCGGCGTCAAGATGTCGTTGGAGTTCCGTTAGGGACTCGGCTGCCGAGAGGGCGGCGATCGGTGTGTCTCCGTCGAGTTTATCACCGATTTCCTGCTCTGCGTGCCGTCGAACCGCGTCGTCCGAGTTTCCGAGGGTGTTCATAAGCCCGAGCCGCAGGGCTTCGATTTCGTCACAACTCATCGTGGATCGAAGTCTGATTGTCGGTCATATTGTCTGGTGAACGAGGTCGCTAACGATTCGGTCCCGCTCGACGGCGGAGACGATTCGATCGGCGTCCTCATCGTCGCAGGTCCCGTACCATACGCCGTCGGGATACTGCGCGACGATCGGGCCGTCGCCGCACTGATCGAAACACGACGATCGCGTGACGTGAACGTCTGCGTCGGCGTCTCGCGCGGCCTGACGGAGTTTTTCCAGAACGGCGGGCGAACCGTCCGCCGCGCACGTCTGGTTCGTACAGACGGCGAGGTGGGTCTCAGGCGCGTCGTGAGCGTGCGGTTCGTCGGCGACGTCGTCGCGATCCTCGTGTGCCTGCTGGTGAGTTAGTGCGCGGAGCATCGCACGCGCTCCTCCTTCGTCTTCCTCGTACCCATCAAGCTCTACTTTGTACTTACACGTGTCACACGACATGTCGACCGAGCCGGTCCGCGCCTCTTGCCACCGGTCCGAAAGAACGTCTAGCAGACGGGTGTCCGTTCCAAGCGGGTCGCCGGCCGCGGCGTCGACGTACGGGTACTCTGCGTCGAACTCAGCTGCCCCCTCGCGGATCCGACCGGTCAGGACGCCGTCGCCGAGCATGTACGGCAGCACGACGATTACATCTGGTCGGGTCTTTGCGACGTCGTGGAGCACCTCGTCGAGGAGCGGTTCGGTGACACCGATGAACCCGGCTTCCACCCGATCAAACGAGCGACCCTCGTACAGCAATCTGGCGAGCTTGTGTACGTCGGCGTTTGAGTCCGGGTCTGAGGAGCCGCGAGCACAGACCACGACGGCGACGTCGTCGTCGTCGCGGTCGACCCCCAACTGTGCCTCCACGTCCCGCGACCGATCGTCGAGGAGGTCGAGTATCGCGGGATGAATGCCGAGGTGCGCGCCCGCATGGAAGGTAACGCCCGGGTGTTCGCTTCGCGCTCGCTTCATGGCGAGCGGGAGGTCGTTTTTGACGTGACTGGCCGCAAACAGCGACAGCGGCACCATCGTTATGCGCGACGAACTGTGCGCAAGCGTGCCGATGGCGTCGGGGATCGACGGTTCCGCGAGTTCGAGGAACGCAGCGTCGGTCGAGACGCCGAGACGATCCTCGAGACCGGCCGCGAGTTCGCGTACTGCCTCGTTCGACTTGTCCCGACGAGAGCCGTGGCCGACGAGCAGTGCTGTCTCTTCGTCGCCGATTCCGACGGCGTCTGCCGTCCGGCTCATGAGTCTCCTCCGTCCGTGTCGATCGGTTCGATAAGGCTTCCCACATCGAGGCCTGTGGCCCGCTCGACGCTTCGGAGCGCCTTTTGACGACGGCTTGTCGCGAACAGCCCGCTGTCGCCTGCGCCCTCGTAGACCCATTCAGCGAACGCGGCCGTGTCGCCGTCAGCGACGCCGAACCAGTATCCGCCCGACGACGACGGTTGCGGTTCTTCGGAGTCGAACCCCGCCACGTCGAGCGATGTCCGGATCCGCTCCAACAGCCGGGCGTCGTCGTGGACGAACGAGATGCCGACCGAGGCGCTCGACTCGCGGAAGCAGACGACGCCGCACGCCTCCAACAACCCGCGAAGCAGCTCTCGACGGTGGTCGCGGAGGGCGTCGAACCGATACCCGCCGGGATCCGATCCCACCGGCAATCCGAGCGCCGCAGCGGCATTCGCGGCCAGCGTCGGGTCGATGATCTGTACCGTGTATTCGTCGGCCTGCCGGGTGACTGCCGTGTCATGTGCGAAGTCGCGCTCAGCGATCCGATGATCGACGGTTCCGCCACCAGAGATCGCGGACAGGCGGCGTGCGGCGTCCTCATCGCTGACTTCGATCTCGATCCCCTGATCGGTCACTCGTCCGCCGCCGGCGACGTGGCCCCAGAAATAGGCAGTCTCCGGGTGACGGGCGAGCATGTCGTCCGGCGTCGTCTCGACGGCGCTCATATCTCGCCCTCGCGTTCCTCGACGCTGATCGCGTCCAGCGGACAGGCCGTCGCGGCTGCCTGTGCCTCGTCGATACGCTCGTCACAGAACGTCGCGGCAGCCTTGTCCGAGGTACGTTCGACCGAGGTCACGGCGTCCGCGGGATCGAAGCCTACGAGCCCCCCGTCGGCCTCGACGAACCGATCGTCGCGGACGAGGCAGGCGAAGACGCCGTCGCAGGCGTTCAGATCGACGGAAACGCGGTACGTCGTCCCGGTGTCGACGTGCTCAGTAGTCATATTTGCTCTCGTAGCCGCGCGGGGTGATCATCCGGCCGTCCCAGACGTACGTCTCCTCGTTGCCGACGAGCAGCGTGGTCGTCATGTCGATGAGGTCGGTCTCGCCGAGCGACTTCAGTTCGCCGAGTTCGACGATTTCGACGGCCTCGTCGTCGCGCCCGGCGCCGTGGACGACACCCACCGGCGTGTCGGCCGGCCGGTGTTCCGAGAGGATCTCGCAGGCCGTCTCGAAGTTCTCGCGTCGCTTCCGGCTCCACGGGTTGTATATCGCGATCGTGAACCCCTCTGCCGCGACCGCGTGGAGTCGCGACTCGATGTCCGCCATCGGCGTGAGGTGGTCCGACAGCGAGATCGACACCGAGTCGTTGACGAGCGGCGCGCCGACGCGAGCGGCACACGACTGCGCGGCCGGGACGCCGGGGACGACTTCGAAGTCGAGCGCCGATGCCGTCGCACCCTTCGACTCGATGATTTCTAAGGCGAGTCCGCCGAGCGCGTACACGTTCGGATCGCCGGAGCCGACGATTGCGACGTCGTTGCCCGCGAGCGCGCGGTCGACCGCTTCTTCGGTCCGAGAGACTTCGCCGCACATCGGCGTGTCGTACAGCTCGTCGGCGGCCTCGGTGATGTCGTCCGGAATCAGGTCGATATACGTTGTGTATCCGACGATGTGTTCCGCCTCCAGTAGTGCCGCCTTAGCACGCTGCGTCATTCCCTCCGGCTGCCCGGGGCCGAGTCCGACGGCGAACAGCCGTCCCGGGTTGGCGTCGAAGTCGTCAGCGGTCGATCCGACCTTCTCGTCCGTCGCCGAAGATTTCGTACTACCACACGAGGAGGTGCCGTTGGAGTCGCTCGCGCCGCACGACGGCGACGACGCGCTAGTGTTTTCCGTCGCCGCTCCCCCGTCGGTGGCCGCGTCGTTCGCTGCGCGGCCACCGTCGATCGCCGTCTCGGGATCGCTGCCGCCGCAGTTCGAGCTCGATTCGTCCGTCGGTCCGCAGGTGGTGTCACTCATTGTCAGAAGTCGTCGACATCTCGCCCGCCACGCGGGGTGACGAGGAACTGGTCGTAGTCGTTCTCCCAGATTTCCGTCTCGTGGGTGCCGACGATCAGGGATGTGCCCATGCCGCCGACCTCGTCGTCGTGGTCGGTCGCCTCGCCCAGTGTCGTCACCGTGTACGTCTCGTCGTCCAAGTTACGGCCGGCCTCGCCGCGCCCGGCGTCGTTGACGATCGCGACCAGGGCGTCGTCGGTGCGGTGTTCCCGGAGCACCTCGATCGCGCGCTCGTAGTCACGCCAGCAGTTGTAGAGGACGATCGAAAAGTCCGACACCGCCGCAGCGCGAAGCTTCTCTGCGATTTCCTCCCAACCGCGCCACTTGTCCGACAGCGAGATCGTACAGAAGTCGTTCGAGAGCGGCGCGCCGACCATCGCGGCACCGCCGAGCGCGGCCGTCACGCCGGGCACGATCTCGATCGGGACGTCGTCGGCGTCGTCCTCGTCGGCCATCAAATAAACGAGATCAGACTTCCCGTACACGTTGGGATCGCCCCCGGAGACGTGCGCCACGTCTTGTCCGTCTCGGACGCGCTCGAACGCCTCCCGGGCGAGTTCGATCTGCTGGCCCATCGAGGACCGAACGATCTCGACGGTCTCGCCGTCGGGATGGGTGCCGACGTTTCCGACCGTCCAGCCGGCGTGGTCGGTACTGTCGTCGACCGAGCCGACCGCGGCACCGCCGTCCGTGGCGGCGGCATCCTCCGTCCGCGACTCGGGCGGAATGGTGCCGTCCCGCCGGAGGAATTCTTGGTAGAGGTTCGAGGCGATGACGCAGTCGGCGTGGCGTATCACGTCGCGGGCCCGCTGGGTCATCGCGTGCGGGAGTCCCGGACCGATACCGACGACGTACAGCGTTCCCATGCCGTCCGGCGCCTCGTCCGCGCCGCCGGGAGACGAGCCGTTGCCGGTCATCGCCCCACCGCCACGGTCACTTCGTTCTCGTAGCTGGTCTTCTCCGTAACGAGTTCGTGGTCGGCGCCGCCGGCGATGGCGCTCGCCTCGGCGACGCCCGGCCAGCCGATGAGCTCTTTCGCCTTCGACGGCGTCGGTCCCTCGAATTCGAGCAGGGTCTCCTTGTCGAACGCGACGACTCCGACGTCACGCGTCGCGGCCGCGGCGAGAAGGCCTTCCTCATCGGCCTTTCGCGTCCCAGTGGCGACGAACTCGACATCGGCCCAGTCGCGATCGACCTCGGAGAGCGCTCGGTCCCAGGCATCGTGGAATCGGCCTTTATCCGCACCGGAAACCGAGCCCGTACCGAGGACGACCCCATCGTCGAGGTTGCGTTTGAGGACCGTCACGTCGTCGTCGACCAGCACTGCCCGCGGCCCGTCGAGCCGTTCGACCGGGCCGAGTTCGTCGTCGAGGACGGCCAGGTTCGTCGCGACCGTGGAGTCACCGTTGACGACGTGTGCGGACAGCGCCTTCGCTTGCTTCTCGACGCCCTGTTTGTCCGCTGCTTCTGAGGCGGTGGTCATCGCCGGCACGGCGCCGAGCGTCGCGAGGTCATCTGCCACTTGATTGGCGCCGTGGTGACCGCCGGTGATCGGGATCGCCCAAGTAAGCTCCTCGTCGATCACGACGATCGCGGGGTCGTCCCACTTGTCGTCGAGCAACGGCGCGGTCTTCCGCATGGCGATCCCGGAGGCCATCAGTCCGACGAAGCAGTCGTACTCGCCCCAATGCTCGGCGAACACGTCGCCGTGGTACTCGATCACGTCGATCGACTCGTAGCGGTCGCCGATCTCCTCGACGATTTCCTCGGCGGTATCGAGCTTCCGCTCAAAGCTGATGACCGCGATCTCTTCTGCCACTTCGCCGTCCGAATCCGCCGTCGAACAGTGCCCGCCGCCGGAGTCGTCGGTCGCGTCGGTGCTACTCGCGTTCGTTCCGTCGTCGCTGTCGGTGCTCATTAGTCGTCTGCCTCTGTTTCGGTCGTCTCCGCGGCGCCTCCGGCGCTATTCGATCCGTCGCTCCCCGCGTCGGCTGCTCCGCCGTTCGCCCAATCGCCGTAGAGGAACGACCGCTCGTACCCCGCGCCCGTCGCAGCCTCGCCGATGAGGACCATCGCGGACGCGCGGTAGCCCGCCGCCTCCACCTTCTCGCCGATGTCGGCGATCGATCCGGTGATCACGTCCTCATCGTCCCACGAGGCGTGATAGACGACCGCGACCGGCGTGTCCGGGTCGACGCCGTCGCGATCGAGCAGGCGGTCCATCGTATCACTCACTGCGTGGGTACCGAGGTAGATACAAGTCGTCACGTCGCCCATCTCGACGAATTCGGCGACGTGGTCGTCCTCGGCGTCAAGTGTCTTCCCTCGTGGACGCGTGAACGCAACGTGGTTCGCGACGCCGTTCAGCGTGAGTTGGGTGCGCAGCGTCGCCGCCGCCGCGAACGACGAGGTGACGCCGGGGACGATATACGCCGGGACGCCCTCGCTTTCCAGCGCGTCGATCTGCTCGATTGCGGCGCCGTACACCGCTGGATCGCCGCTGTGGAGTCTAACGACGGTACGACCGCTCTCGTGGGCGTCCCGCATCAGCGGAATGAGCTCTTCGAGGTCTTTGCCTACGGAGTTCACCAACTCCGCGTCGGCGCAGTGTTCCTCCAAGAGCGCGCTGGAGACTAACGACCCGGCGTGGACGACGAGGTCAGCCTCGTCGACGAGCTCCTTGCCGCGCACGGTGAGGAGCCCGGGGTCGCCTGGGCCGGCACCGATGAACGGAATCCCCTCTTGATCTTCGCCGGGGGTGTACTCGTGGACCCGGGGATCGAGTTCGCCCGCCGTCCGGTCGCCGACGCCGTCTATGGCCGCCTGCGAATCGACCGGACCGTCAGTCATCGCCGACCTCCACGTCGGTGGTCGCGGAGACGCGACCGTTCGTGTCCGCGTCGGCCGCGAACTCGTCGGTCGCCCGCGACGTTTCCAGCCCACGGCGTTTGGCGTACGCGAGCGTGTAGTAGTCGCGGTCCGCCACCGCCTCGGCGTCGTCGGTGATGACCGTTTCGCCCGCGTCCATGAACAGCCGCCGTCCGAACCGCACGTCGTAGCCCGCCCGATCGAGCTTGCGAGCCGTCTCAGGGGCGTTGGTCACTTTGAAAAGGATCATCCTGTCGGGCCCGGTCGGCGCGTGTCCGCCGGCGGCCTCGCGGAGCGCGAGTCCGGCGCCGGCTTCGACCTCGACGTTGAGTGCCGTCGCGAACGCCGTCATCGCGCTGATCCCGGGCACGACCTCCACGTCGATGTCGGGATGGAACGCGTCGAGCGTCCGTCTGAGGTGCCCGAACGTCGAATACACGTTCGGGTCGCCGAGCGTGACGAACGCGGCGTCGCCGGCGCGCGCTTCTGGGGCGATTTCGGCCGCGGCCTCCTTCCACGCCTCGCGCAGCCGCTCTTCGTCGCTCGTCATCGGGAAATCGAGGTCCCCGATCCGGCTCTCCGGGACGTGCTCGGTCGCGACCGCCCGCGAGAGTCGACCCGGAGAATACACCACGTCGACCCCGTCGAGGATCTCCCGTCCGCGAACGGAGATCAGGTCGGGATCGCCGGGGCCGAGCCCCACGCCGTACAGAGTCATGCGACGCCTCCGGCACGGACCCTCCGAGTCATTCGCTATCACCCGGCTTTTCACTAGGTCCTGGCTCTTCGCTGGACCCCGGCTCGCCGACGAGCATGTACACAGGGTTGTCGGCGTCGAAACTCGTCGCGCCTGCCAGATCGTAGCCGGTCGCCATCTGGAGGCACAACACTTCATCGAGGAGGTCGCGGTCGCGGAAGGCTCGGGCCGCTTCACCTGCGACTTCGAGCCGAGACACGTTCATCACGATCCGGTCGTAGCCGGCGGCGACGGCGTCGTCGAGAACTCGCTCGTAGTTTCGTGATCCCCCGAGGAAAACCACGTCACCGTCGTCGGGAAGTCTCTCCGGCGCCTCGGCGTTCACGAGCCGCACGTCGGCGCCGTACTCGTTGGCGTCGAGGTTCGCTCGGGTCGCTTCAACCCGTTCCGATTTCCGTTCGAGCGCCGTTACCCGCCCCGCTCGGCGGGCGGCTTCGATCGTTACAGCGCCGGTACAGGAGCCGACCTCGACGAAGTGGTCGTCGGGACCGAGCGCGAGCTTCCGCGCCAACACCGCCCGGACCTCCGGCTTGGTCGGTCCCGCTTTCGCGTCGTTCGGAAGGTTTGTCGCCTGCATTCACGCTACACAAGTGAACAACGCCACAAAACAATTTTGGTTGTTTTTACTAAAGTTGGCTTTACAAAGGCACCCTCGAGCGGCTCGATCAGAGCAAATGCGCTGTGAAACAGACAACAAGACTTTGTTTGTGGCAGGAAAATGTCCGGTAATGGCCGACGCCGACGGCGAGAACTCACCAGACGTCCTCGAAAACAAACGGAGCGCGACCCGGTATCAGATACTCGTTGAGATCGCGGCCCGCCAGCCGGCCGTGAGCCAGAACGAGATCGCGGACACGATCGGCGTGACCTCTCAGGCGGTCAGCGACTACGTCCGCGACCTCATCGAGTCGGGGTACGTCGAAAAGAGGGGTCGCGGTCGGTACGAGGTGACGAAGGAGGGCGTCGACTGGCTCATCTCTCGGACGGACGATCTGGAGACGTATCTCGAACGGGTAAATTCCGATGTGCTCGGGAGCGTCGAAGTCGACGCCGCGATCGCATTAGACGACGTGGACGAAGGGATCGAGGTCGGAATCGTGATGCGCGGCGGCATCTTACACGCCAACCCCGCCGGCGGGACCGCGACCGCAGTCACCGTCACGAGCGGCAAAAAAGGCGAGGCCGTCGGCGTCGCCGACTTCGAGGGCGTCGTCGACTACGACGCGGGAACCGTCTCGGTGCTGCCTGTCCCGACCGTCACCGACGCTGACCGGCCGAATTCGGACGTCGTCTCGACGCGCGTCCCAGAGGAGGGACTCGTCGCGGTTGCCGGAACGGAAGCGTACGCGCTCGTCTCTCAGAGCAACGTCGCTCCGGACATTCGGTTCGGAACCGCAGAGGGCGTCGCCGAGGCGGGGATGCTCGGTCTCGACGTCCTGCTGGTCGCGGTGACCGACGAGATCCCGCGCCACACCTCCAAGCTCCGAGATCGAAACGTTCCCCACCGAGTGCTCGATTCGGACGCGTTCTAGCCCCTCGGGCTGTTCAGCCGGTCATCGTGGGTTCTGTCGCGGTGGGATCGTCTCCAGTAGCCTCAAACATTCCTGCCATGAGGCTCGGCACGTCGTCTACCGCTACTTCTGCGAACCACTCGTCGTGCGGTTGGACGACGACAGCGACGCCGTCCTCGCTACACATCCCGAGACAGGAGGTCTCCGCGACGGCGATCTCCGACCAGTAGCGGTCGCGTTCGCGGAGCCAGTTTCGGATAGCGTCGGCGACCCCGTTGCCATCGACGGCGGCGCAGGCGGCGTGTTCCGTCCGGTCGTTGGTACAGACGAGGACGGTCGCGCTCATCCCGCGCTCGCGCATCTGCTCCGTTCGTCGTTCCATCAGTTGCCTCCCCTCGCTGTCGCCATCGGCGCGTTCGTGCCACGGCGATCGACGCGTCGGTCGAAATGGCGGAAGATGACGGCGATCAGCGCCCACAGGCCGGCCTGCGAGAGGCCGACGAGCCATCGAAACGCAGCCGATAGCCCGGTAGGAGCGCCGCCGCTGGTCAGCGTCGGCGGAGCGACGACCGAGAGAAGACCGAGCGCTACCAGCGGAAGTAACGCGACGAACACGCCGCTACTACGACCGCGTGTGCGGGCCGTGTGGACGTACCCGAGGATGCTTGTCGCCGCGACAAGACCGCCAACAACGATCAGACCGAGGTAGAGCGGAACGCGAAGCGACGATCCGTACAGCGGTTCCATGCCCGGCGTGGCCGGCGGAAGCACCGTCCAGGGGGCGACGGAGACCGTCAGGAATCCGGCTCCCGCGAGGACGTACGGCTTCAGTGCTCCGCCGGGAAGTCCCGGTTCAAATAGATGGTACGCAACGCCGAACGCGGCACCCAGCAGGATTCCCCACAGGACGCCGCCCCCGGCGCTGATAACCGCTGTGGTGGTTTCACCAACGGCGGGTGCCACCTTGTGTCCGTGGTCGCCGCCGTGAGACGCGAGGTGCTCCAAGTGGCGGACGACCGGCGAGACGACCAGCCACGTGAACAGCCCGTATGCCAGGCCGACGAGGGCTCCGGCTGTAACGCCCGATCGAAGCCGATCGATCATTAGTGGCAGACGATCCCGGCCCCGTGTCTGAAGTCGTGTAACGCCTCGTGGGCGAGTGGTTCCTGTAAGAATGCGAGCGTAAAGCCCAGCGCTGCGACGAGCGCCAGAGCGGTAAGCGCGGTTACCGGATCGATCTGTGCCCCAGCCGTTGCGAACCGGTCGGCGACGGTGTCGGTGTTTGTCGACATAAATCCAACTTGGAAAAAGCAAAGTCAGATTGTAAAACTTACGCTCCACAGAAACCTTACTCGTCTCCAAGCACCGCGTCCGCTGAGAGCGCGGCGAGCGGGGTCCGCCTCGCGTCTGTCGTCTCGCACACGATGTCGAGGACGCCGGCCTTCGACTCGCCCGCGTCGACGACGAGAACGGACGCGTCCGTTTCCGCGACCCGTTCGGCCGCCTGACGGGTCGCAGCCGTTGGACTGCCCTTCGCGACGTTCGCGCGACCGTCAGAAACGAGCACGACCGTCGCCGCGGCCGACCTTTTCCGTTCGATAAGCGTCGCGGCTTTATTCAGTCCGTCCGGAAGCGGCGTCCGATCCGCCGTCGGGAGCTCTTTTAGTTGACGCGCGGCCAGCGTTACGCTCGTCGTCGGCGGGAGGAGTACCTCGGCTCCGTCGCCGCCGAACGAGACTAACGCCACCTCGTCCCGCTCGGTGTACGCGTCTCGTAACAGTTCTAAGGCCACGCCCTTGGCCGCGCGCATCGCGGGGGCCATCGACGCGCTGGCGTCAGTGACGAACACCGTGAGGGTGTCGGCATCGTCCGCTCGAACCGCCCGTCGGAGGTCGGTATCGGCCGGTCGCGATCGGCCGTTCTGCGCGGCCGCCCGCACGGTTGATACCGGGTCGACTGACTCCGTCTCCTCTGCGCGTTCCGTTCGCACTGTCGGCCCGTGACCCTCGGGAGACGGCGCCGCCGCGTGTCGGCCGTCACCCTCACCCGTCGCGTCACTGCGACTCGTGGGTGACGGGACCTCCGGTGCCGCTGCGTCGGCTACTCCCGCGCGAGTGCGTCCTGGAGGGATCGGTGCGGCCTCGTCGTCACCATCGGAATCGGGCGCCTCCTCGTCCGCTCCGTCGCCGCGGTCCGCAGCCGCCGCGTTGCTCGGCGGTCGTTCGGTGCCATCGGCGTCTTCCGATCTGGAGCCATCGGGAGCGCCGGACCGATCGCGGTCGGGTCCGTCGGTATCACGGTCGTCGGAGTTTCCTCCTTCGTTCGTGTCTGAGCGACTCTCCCCACCGACCGACTCTCCGTCGGCACCGGACCCTTGATCCGGGTCGCTCCCGTCCGGGTCGGGATCCTTGGTATCCGTCCCGTCACCGTCCCCAAGCGGGTCGGTGTCGGCCTCCGGATCGCGGTCGCCCTCGGCAGTGTCGTCGCCGAAGTGATCGTCCACCACCTCTTCCGAGTCGACCGGCTCCTCGAACGGACGGCTCTGTAATCGATGACTCAAGCCGTACTCGGCGGCGTCAGCCACGTCCGACTCGATGACCTTCGGTCGTCCGTCGAGCGCGGCAAACGCCCGGGCGGCCCGAGCGATGGCGAAATCGGCGCGGTGGCCGTCGACGTCCGCGTCCCGGCAGAGCTCGGCGATGTCGCGCTTGAACTCCTCGGGAATCGCGGGTCGGCGGTCGCGGGCGTTGTGAACGCGCTCTCGGAGGCCCGCCGTCTCCGCTTCGAACTCCGCGCGGAGGTCTTGGCCGCCGTCGTCGTCGACGACTCGGTCCAGAATCTCGACGCGCTCGTCGATCTCGTCGCTTCCCGTGACGTTGACGCAGAGGTCGAAACGGTCGCGCAGCTGGGGTCGAAGCTCACCCTCCTCCGGATTCATAGTCCCGATCAGCGTGAACTCGGCGGGGTGGGCGACGCTGACACCGTCGCGCTCCACGCGGTTCGTTCCCATCGCGGCAGCGTCCAGCAGCACGTCGATCAGATGGTCCGGAAGCAGGTTGACCTCGTCGACGTAGAGGACGCCGCGGTTGGCGCGGGCAAGTAGTCCCGGGTCGAACTCGGCGTCGCCGTCGAGCGCGTCGGAGACGGAGAGCGTCCCGACCACTCGGTCGCGGGTCGCACCGAGCGGGAGCGTCACGAGCGGAGTCGGTCTCGTTTCCACCGGCGGATCCTCGCGATCGCGGCACGAGGCACACTGGTCGCTGCCGGAATAGTCGTCCGTGGTACCGGTTGCGTTTGTCGGTGGACAACCGTACGGGCAATCGGCGACGACCGTCTGTTCGGGTAATAGGTCTGCGAGCGCCCTGACGGACGTCGATTTGGCAGTCCCCTTTTCTCCCCTGAGGAGGGCACCGCTGAGACCTGGTTCGACCGCTAACGCGAGAAGAACCCGTTTGAGATCCGCTTGGCCGACGACCGCCGGCAGGGGGGTGGAAACTTTTTTCTTTGTCCCCAAATCAACCATACTTGTGTTATTACAGAGGAGGTTTAATAACTTGTGACAAAAATCGGCCTCTACACGGCGACGGAGAACGAGCTGGGAGCGGTCCAGACGGCGGCGGAGCAGCTCACGGGAATCGATCTCGTCGTTCGGTCCGACAGCGACCTCAACGAGCAACGCGACGTAGCGTCGTTCGTGGACGAGATCAGAGACGCGACCGCGGTCGTCCTCTGGCTCCACGGCGGGCAAGACAGCATGCTGGCATACGAGTTCGCGGTCGATGAGCTCCGAGACGCCGGGGTGCCGCTCGTGGTGAAAGCGACGGGCGACGCCTTCGCGCTGGAGGACACCACGGTCGCCTCGCCCGACCGGGCGATGGTCTCCGAGTACCTCGACTACGGTGGGACGGTTAACATCGCGAACGGGATGCGGTTCCTCGCTCGGGAGTACGGCGACGAAACGGTCGAGGGAGGGATCGACGGCCCGATAGAACTTCCGACAGAGGGCGTATACCACCCTGATTACCCCGGTGTAGACTACGATGAACTGAACGCGACATTTGACTCGGACGCGCCGACGGTCGGCGTCTGGTTCTATGAGTCGCACTGGACGCACGAGAACGTCCGATACGTCGACGCGCAGGTCCGCCGATTGGAAGCGCTCGGCGCGAACGTGTTGCCCGTGTTCTGTAATCCTGTTAGCGACGAGCCAAATCAAGAGGACGCGAAGTGGACCGCCGAGCACTATTTCACCGACGATGGAGACGACCCGGTCATCGACGCCGTGCTCTCATCGTTCATGTTCTCACTGTCGATGAGCGAACGCGGGCGCGACGCCGCTGACGAGGGTGCCGACGCGGAGAGCGTGTTCCTTGACAACCTCGGTGTCCCCGTGATCCAAACCGTAACCACAATGCGCTCGCGTTCCCGGTACGAGTCGAGCGATACCGGCGTGATGGGCTTCGAGCTCGCGCTCTCGGTCGCGCTCCCCGAATTTGATGGGAACGTCATCACACACCCGATCTCGGGGAAAGAGCGCACTGACGATGCCGCAGGCATCGGCTCCGCACCCAAACAGCACTTCCCGATCGAAGATCGCGTCGACCACGCTGCGTGGCTTGCGGTCAACTGGGCGAAGCTCCGGCACACGCCGAATAGGGACAAGAAGGTCGCGGTCGTGCTCCACAACTACCCGCCGAGCGACGACGGGATCGGGACTGCGTTCGGACTCGATTCACCCGAATCGACCGTCAACCTGCTAGAGGAGCTGAACGGTCGCGGCTACGACCTCGGGTCGAAAGGCACGGACGAGAGGGGAGACACCTCGATCGCCGACGGGGAGGAACTCATCAACGCGCTCACGAGCCAGCTCACGCTCGACGACCGGTGGGTCGCGCCGGGAGACGTGCGCGACCGCAGCGTCGACACCGTGTCGCCCGCACAGTACGCTGAGTGGTTCGACGCGGCGAGCGACCGGTTCCGCGACGGCGTCCTCGACGAGTGGGGCGAGTCGCCCGATCGGCCCTTCGCGATCCCCGGCGTCGAGTTCGGCAACGTCCTCGTCACGGTCCAACCCCCGCGCGGGTTTGGGATGGACCCGGAGAAGGTGTACCACGACTCCGACCTCTGGCCCCCGCACGACTACGTCGCCTTCTACGGGTGGCTCCGGAACGAGTTCGACGCCGACGCCGTCGTCCACCTCGGCACGCACGGCTCGCTGGAGTGGCTGCCGGGCAAGACGGTCGGGCTTGGCTCCGGCTCCGCGCCGGACGGCCTGATCGACGACCTCCCGAACGTCTACCCGTACATCGTGAACAACCCCGGCGAGGGGACGCAGGCGAAGCGCCGCTCGTACGCTGCCGTTGTGGACTACCTAACCCCGGTGATGCGTCGCGCCGGGAGCTACGACGAGCTGGCCGAGTTGGAAGACCTCGCCCGCCGGTACCGCGAGGCAGGCGGCACCGAGGTCCGTACCGACGAGGGCGCTCGACTCGGCGACCTCATCCGCGAGACGGTCGACGATCTCGACCTCGCCGTCGAACTCGGGATCGCCGGCGAAGTCGACAAGCAAGCAGATGTCCGCGGGCCGGACGAGGCCGGCACGACGCTCGCGGACGGCGAGGTCGCGGGCGACAAGGTCTCCGTCGAGGAGCTCGTCGAGCGGGTCCACGCGTACCTGACCGACGTGAAGAACACCCAGATCCGGCTGGGCCTTCACACGATGGGCGAGCCGCCGGTCGACGACCGCCTCGTGGAGTACCTCGTCGCGCTCACCCGGCTGGAGAACCCTGGCGGACCGAGCCTCCGCGAGTCGGTCGCCGGCGTGCTCGGCGTCGATTACGAGCGGATGCTCGACGCCCCGGGCGAGTACGACGAGACGCTGGGCATGACCTACAGTGAGGCCGCAGACGAGGTGTACGAGACCAGCAAGGAGCTCGTCCGGACGCTGGCCGCCCACGACTTCGACGTGCCCGAGTCGGAATCAGACGCCGGCGCGGACGACGGGACGACGATCAATCTGCTGATCGTCGGTATCGACCCGCTTGGCGACGCCCGCGTTCAGGGGGGTGCCCACGGCGATCTCCGGGACGCGCTCCGGTTCATCGCCGAGAAAGCCGCGCCTCGCGTTCGCGGTGCCGAAGCGGAGATCCCGCGCACGGCCGACGCGCTGGCCGGCGAGTACGTTCCGTCGGGCGGCTCCGGGGCGCCCACTCGCGGGGGCGTCGACCTGCTTCCCACCGGCCGGAACTTCTACACCCTCGACCCGCGGAAGGTGCCCGCCAAGGCCGCATGGGATGTCGGTCACGAGATCGCCGCCGACACGCTCACCCGCCACCGCGACGAGGAGGGCGAGTACCCCGAGGAGATCGGCGTCGTGGCGTGGGGGACGCCGACCGTCCGGACCCGAGGCGAGACGATCGCGCAGGTGCTGGCGACGATGGGGGTCAAACCAGTCTGGACCGACGCGGGGCGGATCGACGACGTGGAGCCGATCCCGCTCGACGAGTTAGACCGCCCCCGCGTCGACGCCACGACCCGCGTCTCCGGCCTGTTCAGGGACGCGTTCCCGCAGGCCGCAAGCGTGATCCACGACGCGGTCGACGCGGTGGTCGCCCTGGACGAGCCGCACGAGATGAACTACGTGAAAAAGCACGTCGAGGAGGAGGCCGAGGAACTCGCCGCCGACGGCCACGACGATCCCGAGACGGCCGCGAAACACCGCGTGTTCACGACGCGTCCAGGCGGCTACGGCGCGGGAACCAACAAGGCCGTCGACGAGGGGAACTGGGACGACGCCGCGGACCTAGCCGAGGTGTACGTCCAGTGGGGCGGCTACGCGCTCGGCTCTCGCGGCACCGCCTCCGCGGCACACGACGCGTTCGAGCGTCGGCTCGGCAACGTCGAGGCGACGGTGAAGATCGAGGACACGATGGAGCAGGACGAGTTCGACTCCTCGGACTGGTACGCGTTCCACGGCGGGTTCATCACCGCCGTCACCGAGGTGGCCGGCGAGGAACCGGCGTCGTACGTGGGCGACTCCTCTGACCCCGACAACGTCGATGTCTACACGAACGAGGAGAAAGTCCGGAAGGCCATGCGCGCGCGGGTTCTCAACCCCGACTGGCTCGACTCGATGGAGGATCACGGCTACAAAGGCGCCGGCGACCTCTCGAAGACGGTCGACGTGGCGCTCGGGTGGGACGCGACGACCGGCGTCGTCTCCGACCGCCTCTGGCGGGACGTCGCCGAGAAGTACGCCCTCGACGACGACCGGGCCGACTGGATGCGGGACGTCAACCCGTGGGCGCTGGAGTCGATCACGGACACGCTCTTAGAGGTGATCGAGCGCGGGCTCTGGGACGCCGACGCCGAGACGGTCGATGAACTTCGGGACCGCAACCTCAGCGTCGACGGCGACATTGAGGAGCGCGCCTCGCGCGACCCGACGGAGGTGACCGCCGATGACGACTGATGGCGGAGCGGAGGGGGGCGGCGACGGGACCGCCGCCTACGCCGACCTCGGCGCGACGACCGAGGATGCGATGGAAATCGCCGAGACGAGCATGGACCGCGTCCACGAGTTAGTCCCACAGGAGACGCCGACAGACCGCCTACGTGCGAAGGCCGTCCACGCCACCGGCGACCCCGAATTCGCGCACCTGATGCGGTTCGCGAACGACCCGGTCGCAGTCGGCGCGGAGGCCGTGCTCGACGAGCGACCGATCGTGACCGACATCACGATGGTCAAGTCGGGAATCACGGGACGCGGCCACGACTGCGAAGTCAGGAAGGCGATCGGGAACGGCGCGGAACTCGCGGCGGAGACCGGGATGACCCGGACCGCGGCGAGCGTGCTCGAACTCGACGAACGCGGCGTCTACGACGACGCGATAGCCGTCGTCGGCAACGCGCCGACCGCTGCGCTCGCGCTCGCCGACTGCATCGAACAGGGGACGCGGCCGGCGGTCGTCGTCGCGACGCCGGTCGGGTTCGTGAAGGCCGCCGAGAGCCGGGAGCGAGTCCGCGAGGTGGCAGCGGAACACGGCGTCGCCGCGGTCACGAACGTCGGTCGACGCGGCGGGTCCGGGGTGGCCGCCGGGCTTACGAACGAGCTCGTCCACGCCGCCAGCGACGTCCGAAACGGCGAGACGACGCTCGACGCACTTCGAGAGGAGAGCCCGTGACGGACGAGTACGACCTCGATTCCGGCCCGGACCCGGCGGCGTACGCCGCGGACCGTCCAGAGGACGGGGTGACCGAGTCGGTGATGACCGTCCACGCCGTCGGAATCGGGCCCGGAAACCCAGACTACCTCGTGCCGAGGAGCGAGCGCGCGATCCGGGAGGCAGACGTCGTCGTCGGGTTCGAGACGGTCGTCGAGTTCGTCCGCGATCGCACCGACGCGGAGTGTCTGACGTGCGGGTATCGCGACGAGGCGGACGCGCTGGCGACGTTCGCCGATCGCGTGGCCGGCGGGGAGCGGGGCACTGCGGTCCTGATGGGCGATCCGAACCACTCCGGCTACCAGTTCGTCGGGAAGGTCGGGCGAGCGGTCGACGACGCGACCGGCGGCTCGGTCGACGTGCGCGTCGTCCCGGGAATTTCCTCGCTACAGGTCGCGGCCAGTCGGGCGCGCACGCCGATGGAGAACGCGACCTTCGTCACGCTCCACAAGAGCGGCGACCTCTCCGAGGGCATGGACCGGCTGCGCCGCGACGTCGGGAAGCGTCACCTGCTCGTGTTGCCCCGTCCCTTTGACCGGATGCCCGGCGATGTCGCCGCTGACCTGCTTGAACACGGCGGCGACCCGGACGCGGAGGCGCTCGTCTGCGAGCGACTCACCCACGACGACGAACGCATCACCCGAACGACTCTTCGCGGTCTCGCCGGGCACGCGGGCGGTGACAAACCGGGCGATTCGCCGTTCTCCGACCTATCCGTGCTGGTCGTTCGGCGGTAGCAAAACGAACCGACGGAACCGGGCCGGCTCGCGGTCGGCCCTAGCCAGTTTCAACTGAAGCGGTAACGCGGAGTCCCCTTCCTCAAGAAGCGACCGGAGGGATCGAGTAGGGAGGGGAAGAGCGCGTTTGTGTTGGTCGCAAACACCAATTTATGAGTAGCCTATTGATTACATTGAAGACGTGGGAGACGACTACGTACATCGGACGGCAATCACTTGTCTTGAGGTAACGGACGAGCAACGCGACCTTCTCGAAGAGACCATCTCCGAGTGGAAGCGTGGATGCCAACTCGCCACGGACATGGCGTGGGGCAAATACAACGCGAAAAGCGACGTACAGCCCCTCGCATACAACGACGTGCGCGAATGCACCGACCTCGGAAGTCAGCACGCGATTCTCGCCACCCACCAAGCCGCCAAAGCCATCACCGGCTGTATCGAACGGAAGGCGAAAGACAAGAAGGTGAGTAAGCCCACCTTCACCGCACCCACGGTGAAATACGACACCCGGACCATGACGGTATTTGATGATGATACGGTGTCGCTCTCCACCACAGAGAGTCGCGTCCGGTGCGACCTCGCCCTCCCCGACGCCGACAATGGCTACCAACGGCAGTACCTCGACTCCGACAACTGGAGCGTCATGGAAAGCACGCTCACCGTCCGTGACGGCGATTACCTCTTACATATCGGCTTCCGCCGACCCAAGACCGACACAGAACGGAACACCGCCGAGGACGGGACGGTCCTCGGGGTTGACCTCGGCATCGAAAACCTCGCCGTCACAAGCACCGCCTCCTTCTTCAGCGGGCGGGAGTTAACCCACGATCTCCGCGAGTTCGAGAAGGTACGCGCCGGACTCCAACAGACTGGGACGAGGAGTGCCCATCGGACGCTCGAACAATCGAGCAGCCGAGAACTTCGCTACGTCCGCGACGTACTTCACCGAGCGTCGAACGCTATCGTAGACGAAGCACTTCGGTATAAGTGCGACGTGATAGCCTTCGAGAACCTAACCCACATCCGCGACCGCACGGGGGCCTCGTGGGGTCACAGGTGGGCGTTCCGAACACTGTACGAGCAAGTGGAGTACAAGGCTGAAACGGAAGGGATCTCGGTGAAGCAAGTCGGGTCGGCACACACGTCAAAGCGGTGCGCCGAGTGTGGATTCACGGCAGACGAGAATCGCTCGACTCGCACCAATTTCCGGTGCGTGAAGTGTGAGTTGGAAACGAACGCAGACTACAACGTGGCGAAGAACATCGGGATGCGGTATGTCCGCCGGGGCCAACAGTCGTCTCGGCGGACGGGCGACAGTCAACTCGCCCTCAAGTCTGGAACGGTGACGCCAAGTGGCGGATTCACCGCCTACCCGGACAGGTTTGAGGCTGAGCTCACGGACAAGCCCCTCTCCCAACGAGCGAACCCATCAGGGTGAGCGAAGTAGGGTGGGGTTGTTGACGAGAGCAAAGAGGGGAAGCGAGTTAGTTTCGTCCGCTCCCGTCGGTAGCCACGGGTTCAGCGTCGGCAACGAGGTCGGGACTCGGCGTCGAGAGCTTGGAGTTTGCGCGGGCGCGCTCGACCGCGACGGCGATCGCATCGGCGACGACGTCGTCCGCCCCGAATGGGTCGGCGTAGTCGATCCCGCCCCGATGTAACTCGAGCTGTTCGGGAATCCGGTCTCGGGTCGCCTCACCATTTCCGACGAACAGCGGACACGCCACCGCGTGGTCGGCATCGAGCGTGTACCGCGCGCACTCGACGGCCGGACTCTGGAGGAGATACGCGGTTCGGACCTCGTCGAACTCCGCGCGCAGACGGGCCGCATGGGATGCGGCGACGGTCTGCGCGTGGTCGTCGCGGCTGTTCCCGAGGGCGACGAGCAAGAGAGCGTCGGCGTCGCTCGCCGCTTCGGCTTGGCTCCGAATCGCTTCGGTCACCGCTTGACGCCTCCCAATCGGGTCGCAGTATCGCACCTCTCCGGAAAGCCGGTTCAACGCTCTGGGAACGTCTTTCAGCGTCTCGTGGGTGTGTGCGAAACACAGCGGAACCGCGTAGACTCGATCACCACGAACGTCCGATAGACCCTCTCTGAGCTCCGATTCCGGCTCTACCTCGTACGTCGCAGTCGTGACCGTGTCGACGAGACCAGCCTGTCGTAACCGATCGGCGTGCTGCTCCGCGACCGAACGCACCTCGTTCCGCCCGACGAGGACTAGTGTTTCTCGTGGCATGTGTACAAATATTGTTGGTCTACTACAATTGGACTTGATACAGTGGTAACGCGCATCAAGTAAATAACTTATCCACGTGTCTCCGGCAGCGGTCGGATGGGCCGACTCCGCGCACAGGAGATCCCCGGTTTAATTCTCTAATAGAGTAGCAGCGTTTCCACCGAGTCAACACAGCATTCATGGCCGCCCCCAAGGGTGGACGGGTTATCGGAGTGGGCCTCGTTTACACGCCGACAAGCAGTATCGACGCCCCGACTGCAGTCCCCGCCCAGCCCGCGCCGACCCAAGTCAACACGGCGAACGCCTGTCGCGCGCCCTCGCGGCTCCACGCGGATTCGCCTCCGAGATGGCTTTGAACCGCCGACATCGAGTCGCCGAACCCGACCGCGCCGCCCCACGTCGCGACGCCGAAGCCGAACAGCAACACCCCGAGTGCGAACGAGGTATCGGTCGCTCGCCGCGCCTCGACGAACGGGAAGAGCGTGCCCGCGACGACGAGCCCGAGGAGGCTGCCGATGCCGACCCACCACGCGACCGTCCGTCCAGACGGCCGTCCGTCGCGGTCAGTCAACGGTCTCTCGCATCCGGGGGTCGAGCGCGTCGCGCATCCCGTCACCGAGGAGGTTGAATCCGAGCACCGTCAGCGCGAGCAGCAGGCCGGGGAAGAAGGACCACCACCACGCCCCGGAGAACAGCCCGAACTCGACACCGTTCGAAAGCATCATGCCCCACGTCGGTTCCCCTGGACTGGCACCGAAGCCAAGGAACGACAGCGCGGCGATGTCGATGATCGCGAGCCCGTAATTGAGTGTCGACTGGACCGTTATCGGCGCGAGGCAGTTCGGGAGGACGTGACGAACGAGCAGCCGCGGGTCCGTCGCGCCCAGCGCCCGCGTGGCGTCGGTGTACTCGTCTTCGAGCACCTTCAGCGCGGCCCCGCGGACGACGCGGGCGAACCGGGGCGTGTAGACGAGCGTCAGCGCCCCGACGGCCCGCCACAGGCCCAGCTCCTCCGGGAAGATGGTGACGAGCGCGAGCGCTAAGAGTAGCGACGGGAACGACAGCAGGACGTCCATCGTCCGCATGATGACGTTGTCGGTCAGATCACCGTAGTACGCGGCGACGATCCCCAGACTCACCCCGAGGAACGTCGACGCGACGACGGTGACCGTTCCGTAGAGGACCGCGTACCAGGCCCCGTACATCACGCGTGGGAAGATGTCGCGGGCCTGCCCGTCCGTGCCGAAGAGGTACTCCGAGCTGGGCGGGGATTCAGCGGGATTCGTCCCGAACTGGGTCGCCATGAGCTCGCTGAGGTCGTAGGTGATCCGCGCGTAGACCGCGATCAGGACGACGCTCACGATGATGATGATCCCGGTGATCGCGAGTCGGTTCGAGGAGAGCTGCGAGAGGAACGGGCTCGCGCGCAGCCGCTCGACGATGCTTCGGTCGACGGCGCCGGTCTGTGTCTCTGTACTCATTGTTCGATACGTGGATCAAGGACCGAGTAGGTGAGGTCAACGCCCAAGTTAACGAGCGTGTACAATACGGCGAAGACGAGGACGGTACCCTGGACGACGGGGTAGTCGCTACGGTTGATCGCGTCGACGAGCAGCGTACCGATGCCGTTGATCTCGAAGACAGTCTCCGTGAGCACCGCGCCGCCGAGCAGCGATCCGAACTGGATGCCAACTACGGTGATGACGGGAATAAAAGCGTTGCGGAGGCCGTGTTTCATGACGGTGATCTTCGAGCCCTGTCCCTTCGCGCGCGCGGTTCGCATGTAGTCTTGGCGGATCACCTCGACCATCGACGAGCGCATCATCCGCGAGAGCAGCGCCATCTGATAGATCCCGAGCACCACCACCGGCAAGAGGAGGTGAACGACCGCGGACTGGAACGCTGCGACGTTCCCCGCCAATAGCGTGTCGACGAGAATAAGCCCCGTGACCGGTTCGACGAAGTACTCGGAGCCGATTCGACCGCTGGTCGGGAGAAGCCCGAGGAACTGCGCGAAGAGCAGGATGAGCAGCGGACCGCTCCAGTAGATCGGGACGCTGATCCCGCTCAGCGCGCCAATGCGTGTGAGATGATCAGTCCACGTGTCCTGTTTGACCGCGCTGAGAATACCCAGCGGGAGCCCGAACAGGAGGCCGGCGAACTGTCCGAGCAACGCGAGTTCGATCGTGATCGGGAGGCGATCCGCGAGGATCTGGCTCACCGCCGCGCCTCGGTTCACCTGATAAGACTGGCCGAAGTCGAACGTCGCCACCTCGCCGAGGAAGCGAACGTACTGCTGCCAGAGCGGGTCGTCGAGCCCCAAGTCCGAGCGGACCTGATTGACGAACTCCTGGCTCGCTCGGTCGCCGGCGATGACCACGGCGGGATCGCCCGGCGAGAGGTGGAGAATAGCGAAGACCACCGTCGCGACCCCGAACAGCACGGGGAACAGCATGAGCAGCCGTTTGAAGACGAAGCGTTTGGAGACCATTCAGAGAAATGGGCGCGTGGGACGGTCAAAAAGTCTGCGTTCGGCGCTAGTTACTCGAGCTCGACCTGTTCGAGGAACGGCCCGCCGATCGCGGCGACGCTGTAGTTATTCACGCTGTTGGACACGCCGCGGACCTCGTCGGCGTAGTCGAGGAACACCCACGGCGCCTCGTCGTGCGCGATCTGGGCGGCCTCTTGATACAGCTCGGCGCGGTCTTCTTGATTCGTGGTCCGCTGGGCTTCTTCGACGACGCTCATGTACTCGCTGTTAGCCCACGCGGCGTTGTTCGAGGTGTTGAACCCCTCGGTGTCCCAGGAGACCCAGTCCTGCCCCTCCGGCACGTCGGTCTGCGGGTGGAGGAGGACGTAACAAAAGTTGTCGGGGTCTGCGTTGTCGGTGTACCAACCGGCAAGCGTCGCGTCGTGGCTCCCCTGGCTGGTGTACGTGAGGTAGTCGGAGAACTGCCGGTCATCGATCGACACCTCGATGCCGACCTCGGCGAGGTTCGAACGGATCGTTTGCGCGGTCGGCAGCGGCGCCGGGTTGTACCCGCGGGGGTTCTGGAAAGTCGTCAGCGAGAACGAGAAACCGTCGCCGTAGCCGGCCTCATCGAGGAGGCTCTGCGCCTGTTCGGGGTCGTACTCGTAGGGGCTGATGTCGTCGTTGTGCCCGAACAGCGCGGGCGGGATCGGCTGGTCGGCCTGCGTGGCGATCCCGGAGTAGATGTTCTCGACGATCGCCTGGGTGTCGATGGCGTAGCTGATCGCGCGGCGGACTCGGCGGTCGCGGAACGCTTCAACCCGCGAGAGGTTGAACGCCATGTAACCGATGTTGATCCCCGTCGCCGTTCGGGTTTCCGCGGTGTCTGACCCGTCGACGATCTGCATGCTGTCAGGGTCGAGCCCGTCGATGATGTCGAGCTCTTCCTCGACGAGCGCCTGCGCACGCGTGGAGTTCTGCCCGCGGGTGAGGAATAGCACCCGGTCGACGTTCGGGGCCTCGCCCCAGTAGTCGTCGAAGGTGGTGAGCCGGATGCGGTTGTTGGCGTCGTCGAGGGTCTCGAGCTGGAACGGACCGGTTCCGACCATCTCCTCTCCGAGGTTCGTGTCGCCCTCGATCGCGTCCTGCGAGATGACGACGGCCGCGAACATCGCGAGGTTGCGGAGGAACGGCGCGTACGTCTGGGTCAGCGTGATCGAGAGTTCGTAGTCGCCCGGGGCCTCGATACTGTCGATCCAGTTGCCGAGGGTGAACGGCCCATAAACGGAGGAGTCCGCGAAGTGGTACTCGTAGTCGTCGTCGACAAACCGTCGGTACGTGGCGATGAAGTCGTCGGCGGTGAACTCCGACCCGTCGTGGAAGCTCACCCCCTCTCGTAGCGTGAGCGTCACCGAGTCGCCGTCAAGCGACCAGTCGGTGGCGAGCGACTCGACGAGCGACGCTTCGCCCGGTTGGAAGGCGATCAGCCCCTCGTACGCCTGATTGGTGACCTTCGCGACCTCACCGCTGGTCGTGTTCTGCGGGTCGAGGGTACTGGAGTGAGCACCGCGGCCGTAGCGGAGCGAGGTCGTGTCGTCGCCGCTGTTGCCGTCGCCGCCGTCGCTACCGTTGCCGCCGTCGCCGCCGCCGCCACCGTCGCCACCGTCGCCACCGTCGCCGCCACACCCGGCAAGAGAGGCGACCGATGCCGTCGCTACCGTCGCGCCGCCCGCTCGTTGTAAGAAGCTGCGTCGTGACGTACCTGTGGTATCAGGACACATACATGGGCATATATGAGCTAGGTAAATAATTCTGGTGGAGCGACAGGACAAAAGCGCGTCATAAGCTCCGGCTGAGTGGTCCTGTAGTCACTTGTCAACAGGTCACTCGTCGTATAGGTGGCACGCAGCGGGATGACCGCTCTCACCGAGTTCGGGGTTGTCTCGTTCACAGACGCTCTCGAACGTCCCGCGGAGTGTGGCCTCTGCCTGGTCCCACCGGTCGTGTTTGATCTGTTCGAAGGACTCGGCCACGACCGCTCGCGCCTCCCCCGAGAGCGGACCGTCGAAGAAGTACTTGAAAAGCGTCAGATGTTCGCCGCCGTCGGCGACGGCGGTCCGCGCCGGCTCGTCTTCGATTCGGACCTCCGACTCGATGGCATCGAGGTCGATGTCTCTCGCTTCTAATCGCTGTCGGTAGAACATTACCTCGCGATAGCGCTCCTGGTTGATGTCTAGGTTTTCCGGCGGGATGACCGATGGACAGCGGGTGCGGAACCGACAGCCGGAGGGTGGGTTGATCGGTGACGGAACATCCCCTTTGAGGATCGTTCGATCGTCTGTGTCGGCGAGGGGGTCGGGCTCCGGGATCGCGGACAGGAGCGCTCTGGTGTATGGGTGTTTCGGCGTCTCGAACAGTTCGTCCGTCTCGGCGACCTCAACTATCTCACCAAGGTACATCACCGCCACCCGGTCGGAGATGTGGCGGACGACGCTCAGGTCGTGGGCGATGAACAGGAAGGTGAGCCCGAACTCCTCTTGGAGGTCCTCCAGCAGGTTAATGATCTGCGCCTGAACGGACACATCGAGTGCCGACACCGGCTCGTCGGCGACGATGAAGTCGGGATCCACCGCTAGAGATCGCGCGATGCCGACCCGCTGACGCTGACCGCCGGAAAGCTCGTGTGGGTATCGGCCGAACTGGCCGCGCTCTAACCCGACCGCGTCCATCAGCTCGAAGACGCGCTCGCGGTGGCGTCCCTCGGCGAGGCCGTGAATCTTCAGCGGTTCCATGATCGTCTGGCCGGCTGTCATCCGCGGGTCGAGGCTCGACATCGGATCTTGGAACACCATCTGCATGTCTTTCCGGCGCTTACGGAGATCCGATTTCGAGAGCGATCCGAGGTCCTCACCAGCGAACACGACCCTCCCGTCGGTTGGCGGGTCCAGGTGGAGGATCGCTTGTCCCGCTGTGGACTTCCCGCAACCGGACTCGCCGACGAGTCCCAGCGTCTCCCGCTCGTGGACGTCGAGATCGATCCCGTCGACAGCCCTGACGCTCGAGTCACCCCCGCCGAACATCCGGTCGAGCGCGCCATCCTCCTGTTGGTAGTACTTCCGCATCTCGCGGACCTCGACAAGCGGGTCGCCGATGGCAGATCTGGAACCAGCGGCGGGTTCGTCGGTCCCGTACATATCTTTATCAAACTCGTCGTGGACGCATTTCGACCGGTGGTCGACATCGTCCGGGCCGTGCTGGAGATATGGAATCTCCCCCTCGCGGCACTGGGGCTCGGCCCAGGGACAGCGCGGCGCGAAATGGCACCCGTCGGGCATGCTGATCAGGTCAGGGACGTTTCCCTCAATCGGTGTCAGTCGCTCTTTTTCTTCGGTGGGGATCGATTCGAGCAGCGTGTAGGTGTAGGGATGGCTGGGATTGGAGAAGATCTCTTCTACGGGGCCTTCCTCGACAATCTCGCCGGCGTACATTACGGCCACGCGGTCACAGGTTTCGGCCACGACGCCGAGGTCGTGGGTGATCATCAAGACTGACATCCCGAACTCTTCCTGTAGGTCGTCGATCAGATCGAGGATCTGCGCCTGAATCGTCACGTCGAGTGCGGTCGTCGGTTCGTCGGCGATGAGGAGGTTCGGCCGGCAGGCTAGGGCGATAGCGACGAGCACGCGCTGGCGCATCCCTCCGGAGAACTCGTGTGGATAGTCTTCCAAGCGCTGTTTCGCTTCCGGAATGCCGACCGCCTGAAGCATCCTGACAACTTCGTCCATCACCTCTTCTTCACCCTCTCGACCTCCGAGTTTCGGGAGAATTTCGCGGACCCCATTGAGCCACGAGTCGTGTTTTTGACCGCCGTACCGGTGGAGCCGCAGGGACTCGGCGATCTGCTCGCCGACGGTGACCGCCGGGTTGAGAGAGGTCATCGGGTCTTGGAAGATCATCCCCATCTCGCCGCCGCGGATCCGGCGGACGGCCGCCTCGGGGGCTGCCGTCACGTCGATGATTCCTTCGTCGATATCAACGTCGGTCGGCTTCGCGCCGGCGCGGATCCGCTCTCGGGCGTCGGCATCGAGGAACACGAAGCCGTCGACGGCGTCAGCGAGTGCGGCCTCAAGGTCGTCACCGACGGTCTTCGGGTCGGCGTCGGTTTTGAGACGCTCTGCGGCAGTTCTGAGGTGGCTCGTAAGGTCGTTTGGGTCCTCTTCGGCGACGATGTCATCGACCATTCCGCGAAGCTCAGCAGGGGTGTCGGGAACGCGCCGTCCGGCGCGAAGCCCGCTGCTCACAGCCGCGATCGCATCGATCAGCCCGGACGGGTACGGAACGTACGCATCGTCGAACTCGTCGAGGAGGGAGGCTGCGAGCGCCGGATCCTCAAGGGTGATCCGGCCACCGACGATGTCGCCGGGGTCGTCGACGAGGTCCATCGCAGAGAGAGCGGTGACACTCTTTCCGGAACCCGACTCACCCACGAGGCCGACGGTCTCTCCGTGCTCAATCGAGAGGTCAATACCGTCAACGGCCTTGACCGCGCCTCGTTCGGTTCTGAACTCAGTTTGGAGCGCGGAAAGCGAGAGCAGATCGGTCACTACCGGCGGTAGTGAGCCTCACGGAGATATATCTTGGGGACAGTGAAATCATTTATACGGCTACCCCAGCGTCTGCTGGTATGAACGAACCCGCAGGCGGCGACGTGCCCACGAACGTACAGGCGGAAGATGGATGGTCCGCCGTCATCGAGGACATGGAAGCGACTGCGACGAAGTACCGAGAGCGCGGGTGGACAGCGCTCGAACTCCATCCCGGCGATTCAGTCTTGGTCGACTCGGACCGTCGGACCGGCCTTGACGTCGTCCTCCCCGGCTCGGAGTTCGAGGAGCTAGAGTCGCTTGTCGACGACCGACAATTTCGAGACGTCGAGGTGTTCCGGGCGGAGGGAAACGAACTGGTCTACGTGCTGGTCGTCGAAATCGCGCCCGAGAGCGAAACGGCTGTCTTCGTCCCCGCGTACTACGATCCAAGTCAGGCGGCGGAGAAACTCGAATCGATCAGAGAGGCGGGGGCCGTGCGCCTATTCTGCCGTCGATTGAACGACGACGCAGTCCGGTTCGTCCATGACGATCCGACGCCGTTTCTCCCGGACCCTGTCGAGTGATCGGCCTCCCTTGACATCCTCCTCCGCCTGTAGTGCCTAGTGAAAGTTA
>NZ_NHNZ01000202.1:0-19282 GCF_002727095.1 Halorubrum sp. C191
GCTCGTTGAGGGTGGGGCTTCGATGTGGTCCTCGCCGTCATGCGACGCGACGGGGCGTTTTATGCGCCCCGCCTACCGAACGCCCTTCGGAGTCGGTGAACCCACCGTTCGGGGCCGGGCTACTGCGACCCGCACGGCGCGGGACTTGTGCCAGCACAGCACCAGTCGCCAATACAGCGGGATGTAGATTAACAGTTGCTCAGTATCATGTTAGTTTCCGCTCCGCCCTACTCGCTCGCTTCGGTCGCTCTCTCCTCACGGGTCGCAGGCCCGGGCGCCCGGTCGAGCGGTCGCCGCGACCACAGCCGCCGGTCGTCGGGGGCCGTCGCGATCAGTTTATACCCGCGAGCGAGTAGATCGCACCGTGGTGGCGATGACGAGTCGGTTACCCCCACTGAGCCCCTTGTGATGACGGGTTTCGACCGAGCCACCGTTTCCACACCCGCCAGCGGCGCGGCCGAGCCGCCCCGGAGTGAAAGTGGTCCTGAGCGACGGTTTCAAGGCGCTGTCTGGCGGTTTCGAGGCGAAGAGGCCGGGTCGATCGGCGTCGATCGAACGCGGGGTCGCCGCTCAGTACGACGCGGCGCGCTTGTCGAGGCCGGCGGCCTCGATGTCTTCGCCGTCGACGGAGGTGCGGAGGACGTCCATCCCGTCGTCGCGGTCGATGTCGAAGTTGCGGGCGTACAGATCGTCGAGCCGCTCGTACTCGGCGTCGGAGATCGGCGGCACGTCGGCGGCGGCGCTCCACTCGGCGATGTCGGCGCCGTCGCGGAACGTCGGGGTGACGGAGGCGACCTCGTCGTGCGCGAGCAGCCAGCGGATCGCGGCCTGCGCCATCGTGCGCGTCCCCTCAACGCCGTCGGGGTCTTCGAGGAAGCGGATCGCGTCGACCTTCTCCCAGCCGGTCTCGTACCACTCCTTCGGGCGGTGCGAGCGGTGGTCGCCGTCCTCGAGGACGGTGTCGGGCGTCACCTGTTCGTTCAGCAGGCCGGAGGAGTGCGGGACGCGAGCGATGACGGAGGTGTCCGAACCGCTCTCGCGGATCGTGTCCACGAAGTGGCGACCGGGCTCCTGCTCGAACAGGTTGAAGACGGTCTGAACCGCGTCGAACTCCTCGTACTCGACGGCGGCGTCGCCCTCGGCGAGCCAGCCGATCGAGGGGCCGAGCGCCCAGCCGAGCGCGCGGACGCGCCCGTCGGCCTTCCACTCGCGGAGGAGGTCGCGCACCTCGGGGGTCACCTCGTCGACGTTCGCGTTGTGGAGCTGGAGCACGTCGACGTAGTCCGTGTCGAGGCGGTCCAGCGAGGCCTCGAACGCCTCGGTGAGGTACTCACGGTTCAGCTCCTTCGGGAGCTCGCCGTGACCGGCCTGCGGGTTGTCGTAGAAGTCGTAGCCGATCTTCGTCGACAGCGTCACCTCGTCGCGGCGGCCGGCGATCGCCGTCCCGATTATCTCCTCGCTGTCGCCGTGGCCGTACACGTCGCCGGTGTCGACGTAGGTGACGCCCGCGTCGAGCGCCTCCTCGACCATCCCGACCGCCTGTTCGTCCGAGCGGTCGCCCCACCAGTCGGTGCCGACGACCCACGCGCCGAAGCCGACCTCCGAGACCTCGACGCCCGAGTTACCGAGTTCGCGGTGTTGCATGCCAACCGGTTGGTGGTCGGGACACTTATCGGGCGCGGTCGGTCTCGGGGCGGTGGAACGGCCGGCGATCGCTGTCGGTCTCGGGGCGGTGGAGCGGGCGGCGATCACGCTCGCTCGTCTCGGCTCGTCCCGCCGCCTATTACTTGATCCCGGCTCGTCGACCGCCCATGGACGACTCCCTCCGTCGGCGGCTCGACGCCGTGATCGCCCTGCTCGGGATCATCGCCGTCGTCGCGGTCACCGCGCTGTTGCTCTCGTTCGGCAGGGCCGCGATCGCCCCGGCGTTCGTGATCGCCTTCACGGGCGTTCTCGTCGGCATATTTGCCGCCGAGGAACTGTACTGATCGGCTGAGGCGCCGTGGTCGCACAACCGAATCCATTTGAGTGATGGCGACGAAGGAGGGCCGATGACAAAGCGACACGTGTCCCTGCCCGACGGCGCCGAGGCCGGGGTCCGAGGGTTCATCGACGAGGTGGACGAGCGGCTCTCCTCGGACGAGGACACCTGCGAGGTCGTCCGTGACGTGCTGATCGACCTCCACGGCGACCGGGAGGCGTGGGAGGCGTGGCAGAGCGGCGAATCGGTGTCGCGCGCCGAGCGCGTGCGCCTCCAGGGGTACGACCCGTGTAACGCGACGCTGGAGTCGGAGTACTACGCCGAGAAGGACGAGGAGCGCTTCCAGCGCTCGAAGCACCTCCAGTGGCTCTGGCGCCAGTTCGACGCCACACCGATGGCCGACAACGTCGAGTTCGCGCTCCGGTTCCGGCAGATGCTCGGCAACCACCTCTTCGCCGAGTGCGGCGACGACTGTCGCTTCTTCAAGGGGATCTCCGTCACCTACGGCCACAACATCGAGGTGGGCGACAACGTCGTGATCCACGACGACGTCCACCTCGACGACCGCGGGAAGCTGACGATCGGCGACCGCGCCTCCATCTCCGACGGCGTCCACCTCTACAGCCACGACCACGACATCGTCGACCAGACCGAGGTCCGGAACTTCCACACGATCGTCGAGGATGACGCCCGCGTCACCTACGACGCGATGGTCCGGGCCGGCTGCCGCGTCGGCGAGAACAGCGTCGTGGGCGCGCGATCCGTGGTCCAAGGCGACGTGCCCGCCCATCACGTGGTCGTCGGATCGCCCGCCCGCAGTGTCCGCGTGAAGCCGGGGTGGGAGGAGGCCGCCGAGGAGATCGAGGACGGCCGGCTCCCCGACAACCAGGACGACCGCGAGATCGAGTACGACCTCCCGGACGACCTCGAGCAGTTCGACGAGTTTCAGCGGGACCTCCAGCCGCCGAGCCCGCCGCGCTGAGGGCGCCGTGCGGCCGACGCGTCGGTGATCGAAAGCGGCTTGTTCGTGGTATGATATCTCACGCCAGTATCGTTATTGGCCAGCAGCGCGTACGCAGAGGTGGTGTCGCACACATGACAGGACAACGGATACTGATGATCGTCGGCGACTTCGGGGAGGACTACGAGATAATGGTGCCGTACCAGGCGCTCCAGGCGGTCGGCCACGAGGTCCACGCCGTCTGTCCGGACAGGGAGGGCGGCGAGACGGTCAAGACCGCGATCCACGACTTCCGCGGCGACCAGACGTACCTGGAGGAGCGCGGGCACAACTTCGAGCTCACGCACGGCTTCGACGAGGTCGACCCGGCCGACTACGACGCCTTAGTCGTTCCCGGCGGGCGCGCCCCCGAGTACCTCCGCGGCTACGACAAGGTGCTCGACGCGGTGCGGCACTTCTTCGAGGCGGACAAGCCCGTCGCGTCGATCTGTCACGGCCCGCAGATCCTCGCTGCGGCGGGCGTCCTCGACGGCTACGAGATCACGGCGTACCCCGCCGTCAGGCCGGAGGTCGAGGCCGCCGGCTGCTCGTGGGTCGACGGCGTGACGACCGACGGGAACCTCGTCACCGGCCAAGCGTGGCCCGATCACCCCGAGTGGATCGCACAGTTCCTCGACCTGCTCGGGACCGAGATCGACCACGAGCCGACCGCGGCGACGGCGGACTGAGCCCGCGCTTTTTCGATGCCGGGCCCTCGCGCCCTCGCGGTCAACGTCGCCGCCAACACGAACGAACCCGGGTTCCGGGGGCGCGTCTACCCCGACGGCTCCTTCGCGTACGTCCCGATCCCCGAGTCGGCGGCGACGCTGCCGCGCGGGCGCGCCCCGGTCGACGAGCCGGTCCCGACCTACGGCGACCTCGACCTCCCGTTCGCCGTCCCGGAGGCCCTGCGCGAGGTGCCCGTCCACGCCGACCCCGAGTTCCCGGGCGTCCACGGCCGCGAGCGCGCGACGTACGGCGACCCGCACGGGGTGAAGGCCGGGCGGATCGCGACCCTCGAACCCGGCGACCGGCTCCTGTTCTACGCGACGCTGTCGCTGCGGCCGCGCGACTGGGCCGGACCGGGCGACGAGCGCCCCGGCGACGCGGGCGCGGACGACCGCGGCGGCGCGTGGCTCCGAGAGCACGGCGTCGCCGTCGACGACGACCTCGCCCCCGACTGGGGCGCGTACCTCTTCGCGGGGATCCGGATCGAGCGCGTACTCTCGCCGGCCGAGGGCGACGGCGTCGTCGACCGCGCGGCCGCCGCCGCGGCGGCGCCGACCAACGCGCACCTGAAGCGGGACCCGTTCGACGCCCGCGTCGTCGCGGTCGGCGACCCGGACGCGTCCGGCCGCTTCGACCGGGTCGTTCCGCTGAGTGCGCCCGACGCAGGGGTGGAGGCGAACCCGATCGTCACCGACCTGTCGAGCGACTCCGGGAAGGGGCCCTGGTGGCGCCGCCCGATGGGCTTCGACGAGGCGGCGACCGCGGAGCTGCTGGCGCAGATCGACCGGGCGTGAGGGGCGACCGACGCGGCGCGAGGGGGCGGCGCGACGGGACGCCGCGTCCGCCGCCACCGCGATTTATGAGGCGCGGCCGCGTTGTGTGCGGTATGAGCGACGACGAAACACCAGACGCGAGCGACGAGGCGACCGGCCGCGGCGCGCCGTCGCGGCTCGGGCGCGTCCTCCTAGGCGCCGGCCTCGCCGCGCAGGCCTCGGAGGACTTCCGCGACATGGACGACACGATCGAGTACGCCGAGTCGGCGGGCGTTCCGATGCCGGACGTGGCCGCGCCGTTCGCCTCCGGCATGATGATCGTCGCCGGCGTCGGCATCGCGCTCTGGCGGCTCCCGCGGGTCGCGACCGGCGCGGCGGTCGCGTTCCTGACCGTCGTCACCGCGACGATGCACGACTTCTGGAACGCCGACGAGGACGACAAGGGCGGCGAGCGGCTCGCCTTCTTCGGCAACCTCGCGATGCTCGGCGGGGCGCTGGTGTTCCTGCGCGAGGCGTACAAGGACTGACCGGAGTCGTGTCGCGCGCTACAGTTCGCCGGCGTCCAGCGGGTCCTCCAGCTGGCCCATCACCGCCTCCATGGCGTCGGTCGCGGTGAGCAGGCCGACGACCTCGCCGTCAGCGACGACCAGAGCGAGCTCCTGCGACTCCGCCTGGAACCGGTCGTAGGCGTCGCTGACGCTCGCGTCAGGGGAGACCGTCAGCGGGGGGGCCGCGACGTCCGCGAACGTCAGGTCGCCGTCGCGGAGCGCGTCGAAGCGGCTCACGATCGAGGGGGCGTACACGATCCCCTCGAAGTCGCCCCGGTCCTCGCCCACGAGCGGGAAGCGCGTGTGCGGGGTGTCCCGGATCCGGTCGAGGTTCTCGTCGACCGACGCCGTCGTGGTCAGCGAGACGATCTCGTCGGGCCGCGTCATCACGTCCGCGACGGTGACCCGATCCACGTCGAGCGCGTTGAGAATCTCCTCGCGCCGTTCCTTCGGTAGCTCGATGTCTTCCATCATCGAGCCGAGGCGGGTGCGGAGCTGCGCGCGCGTCTCCAGCACCTCCCCTTCGGCCTCGGTCCACGACCCGGTCATCTCGACGCCGAAGAGCCCCAGCGTCGCCTTCGCGACCCAGTCGCCGAACTTGATCAGCGGCGAGATGCTCCAGGCGAACCAGTACAGCGGCCGAGCGCCGTAGTTCGCGACCTGCTTCGAGCGCTCGACGCCGAGATACGTCGGCGTCTGCTCGCCGTGAGTCAGGTGGACCATGTTGATGAGGAAAAAACCCAACAGCGAGCCCGCGCCGTCCGACGCGAGCGCGGTGTTCTCGAATATCGGCGCGAAGATCGCCGCAAGCCCCGGCTCGGCGACAATACCGAGCGCGATGCTCGTGCCGGAGATCCACACCTGACAGGTGGTGAGGTAGAACTCCAGGTCGTCCGTCATCTCCCAGGCGCGCCGCAGTCCGGGGGTGTCCATCTCCGACTCCGGGTACTGCCGGAGGCGCGTCAGGCCGAACTCGACCGCCACGAAGTACGCGTTGATCAGGATGAGGAGGACGCCCGCGGCCACGCGGAGTGCGACCTCGGTCGGGGGCATCGTCGTCGCGAGCGGGATCATCGTCTCCCGTTCCCCGTGCGACCCTGAAAAGGGTTCAGGCCGCGACCGACGCGCCTACTCGTAGTCCTCGTACGTCGGGAGCCCCTCCTCGGGCGGGAACTCCTCGACAGGCACCGTCGTCTCGTCGCCGCTTTCCATGTCCTTCACCGTGTACTCGCCGTTCTCGAGGTCGCGCTCACCGACGACCACGACCGTCTCGGCGTTGATCGAGTCGGCGTAGCCCAACTGCGCGCCGAACGAGCGGTCGGAGACGTCCTGTTCGACCACCACGTCGTCGCCGAGCGCGCGGAGGTCGCTCGCGAGCGCGGCCGCCTCGCCCCGCGTGTCGCCCACGCCGAGCACGTAGTAGTCGGTCGAGAGCTCCTCGTCCGGCCAGACCCCGGCGCGCTGGCAGAGCAGCTTGAGAGTGGCGTGGCCGGGGGCGACCCCGACCGCGGGGGTGGGCTGGCCGCCGAAGCTCTCGATGAGGTCGTCGTAGCGCCCGCCGCCGAAGACGGAGCGGGACACCTCGCCGGTGGAGTCGAAGCACTCGAAGACGACCCCGGTGTAGTAGTCGAGCCCGCGGGCGGTCGTCAGGGACACGTCGCAGAACTCGCCCGCACCGAAGTCGGCGGCGGCGGCGAGGACGTTCCGGAGGTTCTCGACCGCGGCCTCGACCGACTCGTCGCCCGCCTCGGCGACCGCGTCGAGGTCGTCGACGGTCTCCACCCCCGCGATGAGGTCGTCGAAGTCGCGCGCGGTGTCGCGGGCGAGGCCCGCGTCGGAGAGCAGTCCGACGTACTCGGCGTCGTCGACCTTCGCGCGCTTGTCGACCGCGCGGATCGCGGCAGCGGTGTCGACCGCGTCGGGGTCGGCGGCGAGCGACCGGACGAGACCGCCGAGGATGTCGCGGTGCGAGACGCGGAACTCGAAGTCGTCGCCGGTGAGTCCGAGGTCGGTCAGGGCGTCGGCGGCGGTCGCGAGCACCTCGGCGTCGGCCTCGGGCGCCGACGAGCCGAACACGTCGATGTTCGTCTGGTAGAACTCGCGGAACCGGCCCTGCTGGACCTGCTCGTAGCGCCAGAACGGGCGGGTGGAGACCCACTTGATCGGCTTCGACAGCTCCTGGCCCTTCTCGACGACCATCCGCGCGACCGTCGGCGTGAGCTCCGGCGTCATCGAGACGCCGCGGCCGCCCTTGTCGTCGAAGGCGTACAGCTCCTCGACGATCTCCTCGCCGGATTTGTCCACGTACATCTCCGTCCGCTCTAGCGCGGGCGTCGCGATCTCGCGGAAGCCGTGGCGGGCCGCCGCGTCCTCGATCGCGTCGGTCACCTCGCGGCGGGCGGACTGCTCGCCGGGGTAGAAGTCGCGGAAGCCTTTGAGGCCGTCGTACATGGACGCCGGTTCGGCGAGCGCCCGCTTGAAAGCATCCCTTCGGGGCGGGACAGCCGGGATCGGCGCGCGGTTGCGGCCGAGAGGCGGCGGCTCCGCGGGCCGTCTACCCGCGCTGGTACTCCTTCTGGAATCCGCGGAACTCGGTCCGGTGGGCCTCCTCGTCCGAGAGCAGCGTCACGGCGAGGTCCTCGGTCACCGGGTCGTCCGCCGCCTCCGCGGCGTCGATCAGGTCGCGGTACGTCGCGATCGCGTCCTCCTCGGCGTCGAGCACGCCGTTGATGACGGCCAACACGTCCGTCGAGTCCTCGGGCGGCTGGAGCGACTCCTGCCCGGCGGTGAACTCGGCGGAGCCGGGCGGCCGCGCGTCGAGCTGTTTGAGCCGCTGCCCGAGCTGTTCGGCGTGGCCGAGCTCCTCTTGGACGTCCTGTTTGAGGCTCTCTTTGATCTCCTCGGCCCGGACGCCGTCAAGGACGATCGCGTTCGTCTGGTAGTTCATCACGGTCTCGATCTCGTCGGCGTACGCCGTCTTGAGCAGGTCGACGACTCGGTCGGATGACATGCCCGACGCTACGACCGCGGGGTCGAAAGGAGTTCCGGCGCTTCCGGGTCTGCGGGAGTCAGTCGGTCCGGCCGTGGACGTACGTCTGGTCGTGGTCCGGGAACACCTCTCCCACCGTGCCCTCGCCGTACTCGTCGGCGATGAGCGTCCGGAGCTCGTCCTCGTAGTCGGCCTTGGGGACCTCCTCGCTGGGTCCCTGCTGGACATCGAAGGTCGCCTCGACGAGCTGGTCAACGGCGTGGCGGCCGAACCCGGAGAGCGGGGAGATGTAGTCGATCCCGTTTCGGTCCTCGAGGCTCTGCGCCTGCGCCCGCGACACCGTGGGGACGCGGTCGTCGCGGCGGGTGCCGTCCGCGATGGCGTCGACGTCGAGCGCGGCGATGGTCTCGAGGGCGTGCTCGTGGACGCGCTGGATCCCGTTCCGGGGGTAGCCGTCCGCGACCATCGTCTCGGCGGCGCGCTCGGCCACTTCGCGGTCGAGGTCGGCCCGCTCGAACGGGAACCCGAGTTCGCCGGCCGCCCGCTCGGCGTGCTCCCAGTCGTCCGTGAGCCCGAAGCTCCCGGTGACACAGCGGACGTCGTAGAACCGGTCGAGCAGGTGGGCGGCCAGCGAGGAGTCTTTCCCCCCGCTGTACAGCAGCGCGAGCTCCATCTACCGGCGGCGGATGTCGAAGCTCTTCTGTTCGGGCTGGAGCTCTTTGAGCAGGTCGCGCATCTGGTCCTCGTCGATCTGTCCCTGAATGCGTCCGCTCTGCGCCAGCGCGGCGACCTGTTTCTTCACCTTCTCGCCGAACTGCGGCTTCGACATCTCGACCGCGTTGAGGCGCTGGCGGGCTCCGTCGGTGAGGTACTGTTTCAGCACCGCCTCCTGCTGGGCCTCGGCGCGCTCTTGGGCCTGCTGTTGGGCCTCCGCGGCGTCGCCCTCGCCGCCCTGTCGCTCGCGAAGCTCCTCCATCTTCTGTTCGCGCAGTTCTTCGAGCCGCTCGTCGTCGGGGTTACCGCTCATACGCACCCGTTCTCGGTCCGTGCGAAAAACCATTTCGGAGGTCGCGACCCGCGCGGAACGGCCGGAGCCGCCCGCAGAACCGTCGACGCCGACGGGGGCGGTCCGCGTCGTTTAAACGGGCCCTCGGCGTAGCTGCGGGTAATGAGCGAGTCGCGGGAGTTCTGTCCGCGCTGCGGCGACCCGGTCCCCGAGCGGCGCGACCCCCTTCCGGGCGAGCCGCGCGGGCGAGACGCGCTGCTCTGCGACGACTGCTACTTCGAGGACTTCGACCTGGTCGACGCCCCCGACCGGATCGAGGTGTTGGTGTGTTCCGGCTGCGGCGCCGTCAGGCGCGGCGAGTCGTGGCGCGACGTCGGCGCGCGCGACTACACCGACGTCGCCGTCGACGAGGTCGCGGAGGCGCTCGGCGTCCACGTCGACGCCGAGGAGGTCGAGTGGGGCGTCGAGCCCGAGCAGGTCGACGAGAACACGGTCCGGATGCACTGCCGCTTCTCGGGCGTCGTCCGCGGGACCCTCCGCTCCGCGGAGGTGATGGTCCCCGTGAAGATATCACGGGGGACCTGCGACCGCTGCGGGCGCATCGCCGGCGGCTACTACGCCGGGATCGTTCAGGTCCGCGCGGACGAGCGCGACCTCACCCCGGCGGAGCGCGCCGAGGCGCTCGACATCGCGGAGTCGTACGTCGCCGACCAGGAGGCCGACGGCGACCGCGAGGCGTTCATCACCGAGGTGAACGAGACCGACGACGGGCCGGACATCAAGCTCTCCTCGAACCGGCTCGCGCAGAACGTGGCGACGCGGATCACCGAGTCGCTCGGCGGGAGCTTCGAGTCGTATCCGACGCTCGTCACCGAGGACGGCGACGGCAACGAGGTGTACCGCGTCACGTTCGCGGTGCGGCTCCCGAAGTACGCGGAGGGCGAGATCGTCGACCCCGAGGACGGCGACGGGCCGGTCCTCGTCACGGGCGTCTCGGGCCGTCTCCAGGGGATCCGGCTCGCGAGCGGCGCGGAGTACACGTCCGCGTTCGCGGACGCGGAGGCCCCCGACGCGACCCGGCTCGGGACCCGCGCGGACGCGACGGAGACCACCGTGGTGACCGTCGAAGACGAGAACGCGATCCAGGTGCTCGACCCCGTCACCTACGAGGCGAAGACCGTCCCGAACCCGGCGTTCGTCGACGGCGACGCCGACGTGGTCCTCGCGTTCGAACACGGCGGTGAGGTCCACCTCGTGCCCGACGACGAGGCGGAACGGACCGCGGAGTCGGCTCGGAGCGGCAACTGAGGGATCGCTGCGAGCCGGACCGAACGCGCTACGAGGACGGCTGGAGGGCCGTAGAACTGATCGTTCGTGAGACGGCGTCGCGAAAACCGTCGACGCGTCGGCATCCCCGACCGCGGGGGACACCGCTCAGTCGGCGCGGGCGGGCTGCTCGCGGCCGAGCGCGGCGGCGCGCTCGGACTCCGTTACCTCGATGCCGCGGCGTTCGAGTTGCTCGATGAATTCGGCCTCGCTGAGCCCTGCCTGTGCGGCCGCCTGCGACAGCGTCAGGGTTCGCGCACCGTACAGCGTCAGCGCACTCGACAGCCCGTTCGTGGCCATACATCCAGTAGTCGCGTGAGGGATTATGAAGGTTACTACTTCATTCAGGCCCCTGATACACCTTATACGATATATATTGGCGAACGATCGGCTCGGAGGTGGTAATATGACGCACGCGCCGTCGTCGCTCGCCCGCAGGAGTTATACGCCTCTGCGGTCGAACGCCGATATGGACAGACAACAGCTCATGGCGTTGTTCTTCGCGTTTCTCATGGTGAGCTCCATGGTCGCGTACGGCGTCTCGCTGCTGTGACGGCCGCGTCTGGATAGCGCCTCGTCAGCCGTCGCCCCACACGTCCGACAGCGGGTGGTTCTGCCGTCGCTCCGCGTCCCGCTCGGAGCGGGTCCGGACCGACTCATCGTCGGTCGTTCCGCTGTCGGCGGTCGCGTCCCCGTCGCCGACCGAGGAATCGCCGTCGGCAGGCGACGAGCGATCCGAACCCCTCGACCCACCCGAGCGGCGGCGCCGCCGCCGTCCGCTCCGCGCACCGTTCGCTGCCGACGCGTCGATACCCGCCAGCGCCGCGTCGGGGTCGAACGCCGGGAGCGACGGGGTCGTCATCGCGTCGACCTGATCGCGGAACCACGAGGGCGTGTCGGCCGCGGCGCGGTCGAAGAGGTCGAGCAGCGAGTCGTCGGCGAGGTACGTCGCGCCGTAGTCGTCCGGGGCGCGGACGACTCGCCCGCACGCTTGGATGACCGTGCGCAGCGCCGTCCGGTGGTACCACGCCCACTGCCCGTCCGCCAGCCGGCGGGCGACCCGCGAGTCGTTCGTGTTCCGGTACGGCGCCTTACACACCACCTGCCAGCGACAGAGGTCGCCCTTCAGGTCCAGCGCCTCCTCCATCTTCACCGAGACGAACACCTCCGGGTCCGCGCTCGCCTTCCACGCCTCCAGTTCGGCGTCGCGGTTCTGCCTGTCGTGCCGCCTGACCCGCGCGGCGACGCCGAACTCGCCGAGCCGCTCGGTGATCCGCTCGGCGATGTCGTACGAGTGCGCGTGGATCAGCCCCTTCTCGTCGGGGTGTTCCGCCATCAGCCGGACGATGAGCCGGGCGATCTTCGGCACCGTCTCGTCGCGGTTCTCGTACGTCATCGACCCCTGCGTCACGTCGTACAGCGGGCGGTTCGCGAGCGGGAACGTGTGCTCGACGTCAACGAGGGCGACGTCGGCGGGGTCGAGCCCGACGCCGCGGCAGAACGCCTCCTTCGAGAGGATGGTCGCCGACAGCAGCGCGAACCGGTTCCCCCGGTCCCAGACGGTGTGCCGGAGGTACCGGGCGGGGTCGAGCGGTTTGATATCGAGGGCCGACCCCTCGCCGCCCGGCTGGTCGACGACCCACGAGGTCGGGGACTCGATGTCGCGATAGTCCTCGAGGAACCAGCCCAGTTCGCTTATGAGCTCCTGGAGCCGGTCGCGCCGGGCGACCTCCTCGCGGTCGAGCTCGGGGCGGCCGACCAGCTCGTCTTTCGCCCGGATCGCCACGTCGCGGAGCGTCTCGACGAACCGCGCGGTCCGGTCGACCGCGTCCTCCTCGGGGCCGGCGTCGGCCGCGACGTCCGGGACGCCGACGTCGTCCCACACCGGGACGCGGTCGGGCGATATCTCGATCGTCGCGTACATCTCGGCCCACTCGGCGAGCCCGTGCGCCTCGTCTATCACGACGGCGTCGCGCTTCCGGAACACCTCGGAGCCGGCGGTGCGCATAAAGTACGCTAACGTCTGTGCCGCGAAGCGGTTGCCGGACGCGATGGCCCGGTCAGAGAAGTACGGGCAGCGGTGCCGGATCGAGCAGTCGAACCCCTGCTGGCGCGCGCAGGGCGCGCGGTTCACGGGCGTGTCGTGCTCGCCGGGGAGCACGCAGTCGTAGTTCGACTTCCCGCGTATCACCGCGAGGTCGTCGAGGAGGTCGTCGGCCTCCACGTCGTCGATCTGCGACACCTGCGGGGTGGTGTAGTACGCGCCGGTCGCCTCGCTGGGGGCCGCCTCGCCCGCGGTCTCGGCCGCGCCCATGATCGCCCGGGCGAGCAGCGACTTGCCGCTGCCCGTCGGCGCGCGCACCAGCACGACGCGGTTACCGGCGGCGAACGCGTCGCGGATGTCGGCGAGGGCCTGCTCCTGCGCGCCGCGGAAGCTCGGGGCGGGGAACTCGGCGGGGATCCGGCTCGGGTCCACACGACGCCCTCGCGCGCTGTCGGAATTAAACCCTCGCTTGGGCGGCGACCACGGCCGCGGGACGCCGACGAGCGACGCCGGCCGCCCCCCCGACGACGGGGCGCCAGTCGCGCCCGACCACACCACCTATTTCCCCGTCGCCCGCGGTGAGGGAAGCGATGAGCGACGACGGGATCCTCGGGTCGCTGTCCGCAGTCGGCCTGTTGAGCCTCTGTTGTATCGGGTTCGGCGGGGTGGCCGGCGGGGCGGCGCTGGTCGGCGGCTCCGCGTCGGTGAGCGCGTTCGCGACGGGCGCGAACAGCGCCCGCGGCGCGCTGATCTCCGGGGTCGTCACGTTCGGGACGGTCCTCGTCGCCGCCGCGGTGATCCGGTGGCGGCTGAACCGGTGAGCGCGGCCGAGCCGTCCGAGGCTACTCCCGGCCGTGCCGCTCGATGTTCTCCCAGACGACGGCCATCAGCTCGCCGGTCTTCGCCACGAGGTCCTCGACCGCGCCCTCGTCGGCCCCGACCGCCGACGCGCAGCCGAGGTCGCGGATCGCCTTGGTGGCGGACACGTGGTGGACGTGGACGCGGTCGTCGCCGGCGCGTTCGTACACGACCGTGGTACAGGGGAGCATACCGGCGAGCGTCGGGTCGATCCGCAGCGCGTCGGACGCGATCTCGGGGTGACAGACGACGATCAGCGCGGTCCGCTCGGCGTCGTCGTGGCCGAGCATCCCCTCGATCATCTCGTCGAGCCGCGTGACGCGCACGGTCTCGAAGTCGGCGAGTTCGTGTTCGAGCTGGACGAACGGCACCGCGTCCTCGAAGGGGAGGTCGACGGTCGTGTGGAGCGCCTCGTCGGCGGTGGGGGCGGGGCGTGCGGCGTCGCTCATACGCCGTGGCTCGCGCGCCGCCAGCTAAAACCCGGACGCCGTCTCAACACCTGCCGCTACCTCGAACGGTGGCCGATCGGTCCGGCGGAGGCGGAGCGATGCGTCGACCGACGGAGGCGGAGCGATGCGTCGACCGACGGAGGCGGAGCGATGCGTCGACCGACGGAGGCGGAGCGATGCGTCGACCGACGGAGGCGGAGCGATGCGTCGACCGACGGCGGGCGGTCGAGTACGGCCGGTACTGATCGGGTTCGGTCGCATCGAGAGAGAAATGCTCCGGCTGGGATTTGAACCCAGGTCATCACCGTGAGAGGGTGATATGATTGGCCGGACTACACCACCAGAGCACGTCCTTCGTCGCAATTGACGGTAGGAAAGACGATTGTAAAACAGTTCCGTTTCGACGCCGCCGTGCCCCGGTTTGTCGTGCCGAGCGGACCGACGGCGGCCGGTTCAGACGTCGACGGCGAACGGATTCGTCGCCCCCTCGCGGTCGCCCGCGGCCGCGGCGAGCGCCGCGAGGAGGTCGGCGACGCCGTCGAGGTCGGCGGTGTCGATCACCTCTACCGGCGTGTGTATGTAGCGGTTCGGGATCGAGACGTTGAGCGCGGGGGTCCCGCCGCGCACCGTGTAGAACGCGTCAGCGTCGGTCCCGGTCCGGGTGCCGGCCGCCTGGATCTGGACGTCGACGCCGGCGTCGGCGGCCGCGTCGCGCGCGAGGTCGACGAGGACCGGGTGGTTCGCGCTCCCGCGGCCGATCACCGGGCCGGCGCCGAGTTCGACCGGCCCGCGTCGCTCGCGGTCGACGTCCGGGTTGTCGGTCGCGTGGGTGACGTCGACCGCGACGAACGCGTCGACGTCGTCGAGGTCAACGCCGACCATTCGCGCACCTTGGAGCCCGACCTCCTCCTGAACGGTGGAGACCGCGTACACCGTCGCGTCGACGTCCGCCTCGGCGGCGCGCCGGAGCCCCTCCGCGGCCGCCCACGCGCCGGCCCGGTTGTCGACCCCCCGGGCGGCGATCCGGTCGCCGACGAGGTCGCGGAGCCCGGTCGAGAACGTGACCGGGTCGCCCACCTCGACGTGGTCGCGTGCCGCGTCGGCGTCGGCGGCGCCGATGTCGACGAACTGCCCAGCGATATCCTCGTACTCCTCGTCGCCGTCACGGAGGTGGATCGCGGTCTGGCCGATCACGCCCTGAACGGGTTCGTCGGCGTGGACCGTGACGTGCTGGCCCTTCGAGACCGTGCGGTCGGCGCCGCCGATCCGCCCGATCCGGAGGAAGCCGTCGTCGAGCACGTCCCGGACGATGAACCCGATCTCGTCGGCGTGGCCGGTGACGGCGACCGTCGGCGCGTCCGGGTCGCCCTCGTGGACCGCGACGGCGTTGCCGTACGAGTCGGTGTCGACCCGGTCCGCAAACGCGCGGACGTAGTCGGTCCAGACGCGCTGGGCGGCCGTCTCGAAGCCCGAGGGGCTCGGCGTCGCGAGGAGGTCGTCGAGGAACGCGCGGCGCGTGTCGTCCATGCTCGGTGGCTGTGGGGCGGCCGGGAAGAAAACGTCGGTGTCGGCGTTCGGCGCCGGGACCGCCGGCGAGTCCGCCGGGGCGCGGATCGGTCGACACAAGCGCTTTGAGTCGCCCGCACGTCCGGTCCGTATGGACATCCTCCGAAGCGTCCGGGCCGTCGCCGAGGCCGAGGGACCGGGCGTCGTCGACTGGGATCGGGCCGCGTCGGCCGCGAAGGAGGCCACGGACCCCGGATCGATCGCGATCTCCGACGCGGAGCGCGCGGGGTACGCCGCCGACGTTCGCGACGCCCGCTCGCGGCTCACCGAGGTCGCCGGGATCGAGTTCGACGTGCCCGACACCGTCGAGGTACAGAACCGCCACCACTGGATCGACGCGAGCGTCGGCACGTTCCGGCGCGTGATGGACCCGATCGAGGCGGCCGCGGCGGACCCCGGCGGACCCGACGGGACGTTCGACGCGACACCCGCGAAGCGCGGCCCCGCGTTCGCGCAGGACGTCAGCCGAGTCGCCAACACGGGGTCGATGGCGTTCGCCTTGGGCTTCCTCTCGCGGAACGTCCTCGGCCAGTACGACCCCCTCCTCCTCGCCGACGAGCCGGACGCCGACCACGGCCTCTACTTCGTTCACCCGAACATCGTCGCGGTCGCGAGCGCGCTCGACGTGGACTACCCCCGCTTCCGGCGGTGGATCGCGTTCCACGAGGTGACCCACGCCGCCGAGTTCGGCGCGGCCCCGTGGCTCCCGGAGTACCTCGAGTCGCGCGTCGAGCGCGGCGTCGAGGGGATGGTCGGCGGCGAAGGGGGCGTGAGTCGCGGGCTCGACCCCGACGCGTTCGCGGAGCTCCAGGCCGCGATGACGGCGGTCGAGGGGTACGCCGAGGTCCTGATGGACCGCGCGTTCGACGGCGAGTACGCGGACCTCCGGGCGAAGCTGGACGAGCGTCGAGGCGGGGGCGGCCCGGTGCGGCGGCTCGCCCAGCGCCTGCTGGGACTGGGCCTCAAGCGGCGGCAGTACGAGCGCGGGGCCGCGTTCTTCCGGCACGTCGCCGACGAGCGCGGCATCGAGGCCGCGGGCGCGGTGTGGGAGCGCGCCGAGAACCTCCCGACCGGTGACGAGCTGGACGACCCGGACGCGTGGATCGTCCGCGTCGACCCCTGAGCGGGAGTTGCCGCGTCGGGCCGGCCGGCGTCACTCCAGTTCGTACTCGCGTGCTCTGTTCTCGCCGGACCGGTCGGATAACCCGGCGGACGTTCGCTCGAACCGCTCGTCGAGGTCTTCGGTCGCGAGCAGCCGGTCGAGCCGCCGCTCGAACTCCGCCTCGTCGATCTCGCCGTTCGCGTAGCGTTCCCGCAGCGCCGCCACCGGTCGTTCGGCGGAAGGAGACGCCGATCCTGCGTCGGCATCGTCCGCGGCGACGAGCGGGAAGTCCTCACCGAGCACCACCACCAGCGGGATCAGGATGAAGAAGCCGGTGATGAAAATCGCCGGTCCGAGCGGCGCCACCGGGCTCGGGAGGAGGACGGCGGACAGCGACGTGAGCCCGAACGAGAGGATCGCGATGAGACCGATCAGCCGCTTCTTCTCGAACGTGGGGAGGGCCATGCGCGACTGCTGTCGCCGAGGCGACAAAAACGTACTGCCGGAGTCGGTCGATTCCCTGCGGGCGACCGACGGCTATTCCTCGCGGGCGCACCCACGTGGATCCGTGCTCAGGTACGTGACGACGAACCCGGGGAAGGTCCGCGAGGCGGAGCGGTACCTCCCGGACGGCTCGGTGGAGCGACTCGACTTCGACTACACGGAGGTCCAGGCCGACGACCTCGGCCCGATCGCGGCCCAGGGGGCCCGGGAGGCGTACCGCCACGCCGACGCCCCGGTCCTCGTCGACGACGCGGGGCTGTTCGTCGAGGGGCTCGACGGGTTCCCGGGCCCGTACTCCTCGTACGTTGAGGAGACGCTCGGGATCGAGCGCGTCCACGAGGTCGCGAGCGAACTCGACGACCGCCGCGCCGCCTTCCGGTGTACGCTCGGCTACTGCGACGGCGAGGGGTTCGCCGCGAGCCCCGACCCCGTCGACCAAGGCGACCGCGACGCGGCCGCGGCGGCGGGACCGGACGCGGCGGGCGAGGGCGGGAGCGACGGCGAGGGCGGCGCGGCCGGAGCCGGCGCGGAGCCGCTCCCGGTCAAGCTGTTCGAGGGGTACGTCCCGGGCCGGATCGTCGCGCCGCGGGGCGACGGCGGCTTCGGCTACGACCCGATCTTCGAACACGACGGCGAGACGTTCGCGGAGATGGACACCGACCGGAAGAACGCGGTGTCGCACCGCGGGCGAGCCTTAGAGAAGTTCGCGGAGTGGTACGCGGACCGCTGAGGCTCGGTTTCTCTCCCCGGCGGCTCAGGCCGTGTCCGCGATCGCGTCGGTGAGGAGGTCGCAGCCGAGGTCGATCTCGCGTTCGGTGACGTCGAGCGGCGGGAGGATCCGGAGGACCTTGTGGCCGCACGCGAGCGTGAGGAGCCCGCGCTCGAACGCGTTCTCCACGACCGCGTCCCGGCGCTCCTTCGTGTCGAACTCGACAGCGAGCAGCAGTCCCTTCCCGCGGACGTCCGCGACGGGGTCGAGGTCGGCGTCGCGCAGCGTCTCCTTGAACTGCCGACCGCGGACGACGGCGTTGTCCATGAGGTCCGCCTCCTCGATGGCGTCGAGCGTGAGCGCGCCCTGCGCGGAGGCGATCAGGTCGCCGGCGCCCCACGTCGAGGAGAGGCGGCCGCTCTCCTCGGGGAACACGTCGCTCCGGGAGACGGTCGCGCCCACGCGGAGCCCCTTGGCGCTCGTGATCACGTCGGGGTCGTACGCGTAATGGTCCGAGCCCCACATCTCGCCGGTGCGGCCGACCCCGGACTGGATCTCGTCGGCGATGACCGTGATGTCGTGCTCGTCGGCGAGCGCCGCGATCTCGTCGGTGAACGCGTCCGAGGGGAAGCGGTAGCCGCCCTCGCCCTGGATCGGTTCGAGGATGAGGTAGGCCACGTCGTCCGGGTGGACGTTCCCGCGCTCCGGGTCGAGCTTCCGGCGGAGCCGGGAGACGCCGTCGGCGAAGAAGCCGCACGAGCAGGTCTCTGGCGAGCAGGTCCGGTCGTCGCAGTACGGCACGTCCATCACGCCGCTGACCTCGGGGAAGTCGCGGCGGTACACGGACTTCGAGCGGTTGAGCGAGAGCGCGCCGAGCGTCCGCCCGTGGAACGCCCCGTCGAAGGTGATGGCGTACTTCGCGCCGTCCGAGGCGTCGTACGCGATCTTGATGGCGTTCTCGACCGCCTCGGCGCCGGAGTTCGAGAGGAAGACGGTGTCCATGTCGTAGTGGCTCGTCAGGTCCGTCAGGCGGTCCATGAGCCCGGAAGCCCCGGGGATCCCGTCGCCGGGTGAGGGGCCGCCCGCCGCGTAGAAGTCCTGCCCGGCGATCTTCAGCGGGTCGACAAGGTCGAACTCCGCGAGCCGGTCCATGATCAGCGGGTTGTTGTACCCGAGCGGCGCGGCGGCGACGTGGCTGGTGAAGTCCATGAGGACGTTGCCGTCGACGTCGGTACAGAACGGGCCCTCGGCGGGGGCGGTGCGGTCCCAGACGAACTCGTAGACGTAGGTGCTCGGCGCGGCCGACTCGTGGTGGTAATCGACCCACTCGCGAGCGCGCTCGCCCGGCAGGTCGGCGACGGCAGGCGTGGCGGTGTCGCGATCCATGCCTCCCGGTGGCACGCGGACGGAATAAATTCGTGGCGAACGCGCGAACGTTGGAGAAATCTCTAACTCTTGTTCGCCAGACGGCGCCTGAGACGGCGACCGGATCCGTCGGCGCAGTTGTACGGAGCGCCGCTCGGTGGGACGGGCCGTCGACCGTTGTGTGAGACTCAACACCAAGATGCGTTAGATTTTTATAGAATCGCAACCCTATAATTGGATGAGTTCGAGGTGGTCAGCGATGCCCATGCTCGAGCCAGCAAACACGTGGACACAGGGACTCGACTTCCCGAGCCGCTCTTCGGTAGACTGGCG
>NZ_NHNZ01000002.1:0-9314 GCF_002727095.1 Halorubrum sp. C191
GTAGGGTGGGGTAGTTCACTATCGGTTTCCGTCGGGAGAAGAACAGTACGGAGCGGAACACCGCCGAGGACGGGACGGTCCTCGGGGTTGACCTCGGTATCCAAAACCTCGCTGTCACCAGCACCGCCTTCTTCTTCAGCGGGCGGGAGTTGACTCACGACTTCCGCGAGTTCGAGAAAGTACGCGCCGGACTCCAACAGACCTGGACGCGAAGCGCCCATCGGGCGCTCGAACAGTCGAGTGGCCGGGAATTTCGCTACGTGCGTGACGTACTTCACCGAGCGTCGAACGCTATCGTGGACGAAGCCCTCCGATATGAGTCCGACGTGATAGCCTTCGAGAACCTAACCCACATCCGCGATCGCACAGGTGCGTGTGGGGTCACAAGCGGGCGTTCCGAGCGCTGTACGAGAAAGTGGCGTATAAATCCGAAGCGAAAGGTATCTCAGTGAAGCAAGTCAGGTCAGCGTACACGTCACAGCGGTGCTCCGAGTGTGGCTTCACAGCTGAGGAGAATCGCGCGACCCGCACCGATTTCCGGTGCGTGACGTGCGAGTCGGAAGCGAACGCGGACTACAACGCGGCGAAGAACACCTGGATGCGGTATGTCCGTCGGGGCCAACAGTCGTCTCGCTAGACGGGCAATAGTCAGCATGCCCTAAAGTCTGGAACAGTGACGCCGAGTGGCGGATTCACCGCCTACCTGGATGGGTTCGAGGCCGAGTTCATGGACAAGCCCCACTCTCCACGAGCGAACCCCTCAGAGTGAGCGAAGTAGGGTGGGGTAGTTGACACACCTTATCGGCAAAGGCGAGGCCCTCGACGGGTCGATGCTGTTCTTCGACGCCCTCGACATGGAGTTCGACAAGGTCGAGATCCCCAAGCAGGACGACTGCCCGGTCTGCGGCGATGACTCGGCCATCGAGTCCGTCCACGACGTGGAGTACACGGCATCCTGCGCGATCGACGCTGGTGGCGACGCCGAACCGGAGATCGAAGCGATCGAGTAAGAGGTTTCCCTCCGACCCGGTTTGGGGCGACGCGAACCGGGGAGTTTCTGAGACGCGGATGGTTCGTAGCGCCGGTCTCGCCGTTTCCCGTTGAGCGACCGCGTGCCGAGTGCTGTGAGAATACTCGCCGTCTGCGGGGTTCGTTCAGCGCTCGCTTCGGATCGACACGGTCTCCTGTTCGAACGCCTCCTCGTTGTCGCGCCACCGCCACGAGCCGACGAAGGGGTAGCCGTCAAGTGCGCAAATGACATACGAGTGGTCCGGCCACGTGGCCTGTGCGGCGTCCGTCTCGCTCGGGTGCGTCGGTCCGGTCGGGTGCGAGTGGTAGAACCCGACCACGTCAAGACCCGCCTCCTCAACGGTCTCAATCAGCTCAAGCTGCTCTTCGGGGTCGATCAGGTAGCGGATCTCTGGTGTTTCCGCGACGTTCTCAGCGGCGTACGTCTCTGTGACGACGCTCTTGTCACCGTCAGTGCCGTGTTCGCCAGCGAGCACGCCACAGATCTCTGCCTCGCCGCCTTTGTACGCCCGATACACGATGTCATCGTACGCTGCCCGCGCGAGTTCGATCATACCCTGAGATAGCCTGATGTCCGGATAAGTCCGTTCCGACCGCCAAGGGGGGAGGCGAGTCAGGAGAACCGGCGGTCATTGAGGACGTGACGTACGCAAAAATAGGGGTGCTGTTCGCGGAGTTGACGCCGTCTCCGAGTCAGCGTTGTGTCGGGTGAGCGCGCCGAACCGTTTAGCTAAAAGTAGGCGCTAAGCCCCCTTCCTCAGCGAGCGCCGACCTAATGGGAGGTGCGAGCAGGGAGGGGATACAGCGCCGCACAGTTCTCATACACGATTCGGTGACAGACCCACAGATCCACGCAATCACAACTTTTTCACAGTAGGGTAGTACAATATTGACCGAACCTAATGAAGTACGACCTCGACTCGGGAGCGCACTCAACGTATTCCCTACACTACCACCTGATACTCACCACGAAGTATCGGCGTGGAGTGCTCACCGAGGAGCGAACCCAATTCATTCACGAGGTCATCAGCGGGTTCACGGACAACTACGGTGTCGAACTGACGAACCTCGACGGCGAGGACGACCACGTACACATCCTCTTCCGAGCGAAACCAACCACAGACCTCGTGAAGTTCATCAACACGGTCAAGGGCGCGACCGCCCGCCGTATCCGCAACGAGTACGCGGACGAACTGAAGACCAAACTGTGGGGCGACTCGTTCTGGAACGACTCGTACTGCCTCATCTCGACGGGGCAGGTATCGCTGGATGTACTGAAACAGTACGTAGAGGACCAACGCGAGTAGAATGTACTACGCCTACAAGTACCGTCTCAAGCCGTCCGACGCCCACCGTGAGGAGTTGGACCGCCACCGAGACATCTGTAGGCAACTGTACAACCACACGCTCTACCGTCTCAACGAGTACCAAGACGAACACGGTGAACTGCCGTCCATGACCACGCTACGGTCGGAACTCCCCGACCTCAAGAAGTGGTGGGACAGCCTCACCGACGCGTACTCGAAGGTTCTCCAAACCGTTGTGGAACGACTGTTCGACAACCTCAAAAGCCTCTCTAAACTCAAAGAGAACGGCTACGGTGTCGGTCAACTCAAGTGGAAGCCGCCACGGGCGTTCCGCAGTTTCACGTACAGTCAGTCTGGCTTCAAGCTCGACAAGAAGGGCGGTCAAACTGTGCTGTCACTCTCGAAACTCGGGGACATACCGATTCGGCTTCACCGCGCCATTCCCGACGACGCGACGCTCAAACAGGTCACGGTCAAGAAGGAACCGACGGGCGAGTGGTTCGCCACGTTCGGCGTCGAAATGGATCGCGAACCACCCGAACCGCCTGAGAACCCCGAGACGTGCGTCGGTATCGACGTGGGCATACTCAAGTACGTCCACGACACGGACGGGACGGCGGTCGGGCCACTCGACCTCTCAGACGAGCGCGACCGCTTGGAACGCGAGCAACGGAAGCTCTCGCGCAAACAGCACGGGTCGAACAACTACGAGAAGCAACGGCGTCAAGTCGCGGAGTATCACGCCGATCTCCGACGGAAGCGCCGTGACTTCTTGCACAAGCTCTCGGCGTACTATGCCCGGGAATACGACCTTGTGGCGGTCGAAGACCTGAATGTGAAGGGGATGATGGAAACTCCGTCGAACAGCCGTAATACTGCGTCTGCCGCGTGGCGAACGTTCCTCTCGTTGCTCGAATACAAGTGTGAGCGAGAGGCGACGCACTTCGTCGCGGTCAATCCGAGAGGGACGACCAAGAAGTGCGCGTCGTGCGGCGTTTTGACCGACAAGCCGTTGTGGGTCCGTGAACACTCGTGTCCCGCCTGCGGGTTTGAGGCGGACAGAGACGCAAACGCGGCGTGGAACATTCTTTCTCGCGGCCTCGAAGACGTAGGAGTGGGACACTCCGAATCAACGCCTGTGGAGACTGCGCTTCCTGTGGATACCTCGGTATCTGTAAAGCGCGTCGTGGAAGCAGGAAGCCCTACCCTCAAGTAGCGAACGGCGTCAGCCGTGAGCGAGTAGGGTAGGGTAGTTCACAACGTGATAATCTCGTAGTCGTCGCCGACGAGCGATTCGGGTTCGAGCCAGCAGTCACGAATACACTGAAGCGCCGGGAGACAGATCGGATCGAACTCGCCGGCACCGCCGTCCCTGTTCATACCGCGAGCTGGTGGCTGGCCTCGCCGTAGGCGAGTGCGGCTTGGGTCACGGTGAGATTCTGTTGACTGTGCGCGTACAGAGGCGTTATAACAAGATACTGTCTAATCACAGTCGGATGGCGATACTGGACGACCTCTCGGGGTTCGAGTTCGAGGACCTGATAGAAGATGTCTTCCGCAACCTCGGCTACGAGAACGTCCGCCAAGCTGAGAAGACAGCTGACGAGGGCCGAGATGTCCTGATGGAGGAAGTCGTCGGCGGAACACGGAGAGCAATCGTCGTCGAGTGTAAGCACACGGAGACGGTCGGGCGGCCAGTCGTCCAGAAGCTCCACTCGGCGATCGCGACGTTTGACTTTGACGGCCCCAAACGCGGAATGGTCGTCACGACTGGCCGGTTCACGGACCCTGCTCAGGAGTACACAAACCGACTCCAACAGAACGACGACCCCCACCCAATCGAGTTGCTCGACGGCGAGGCTCTCCGGGAGATCGCCGACGAGATCGGGCTTAATCTCTATAACGGTCGCATTGAGATTCTCTGTGACAAGACGCTACGTCCCCACGATCCGACAACAGATGTCGACGCCCCTGTCAAGGAGAGGTTCCGTGACATCGAGAACATCGAGGCCGCCGACCTTCCGGAGCCACATTCGACGGTGACGTTCCGCCCGGTGGTTGCGGTCACCGCGGACACGAACGCTGTCTTCGAGACATCGGTAGGCGTCATCCACCGGATCAACGACCGCACACAGTTCGTCGTCCACGCTGACCGTGGACATCCGAAGGTGGCCGACGACGACGTCGCGACGCTAGTCATCGAGAACTTCCACGCGGCAGTCCCCCTCGATATTGGACAGTTAACCGAGGTATTCGACGATGTCGAGGAGCGCCGATTTGGGCAGACCCAAACAGAGTACAAGGAGTGGGCTGTTGACCGGCTTCAGGACTATCACACGACGACGGTGACCTACACCGGCGACAACAACGTCACCTACAACAAGACGTGTAAGCCGAATCTCTCGGATATCTCTGTGCAATCGATCGAGCCGGTGTATCTCCCTGAGGTTCGGCAGACGACCGAGCTGCAGGAGTATTCGTATCCGTACGAATACTATGCTGCTGGCCCTTCACGGGTCACCTTGGAGGACGGGATTCATCGGTGCGTCCACTGCGAGACGAGCGGTATCGACGAGACCTACACCTACTGTCCGAACTGCGGGGCGATCGCCTGCCGCAGCCACATCAAGACCGAACGGGTGGAAGGTGAACCGGTCTGTACGGGCTGTGCGGTGACCGAACGGTTCGCGTTGAAGCCGAAGTACTTCTACGGCGAACAGAATCTCGAGACGTTCCGCGAGGAATACGCCGAGATGCCACTTCACGAGAAGGCGATGGAGAACCCGTTACTGGCGGGCGGCAGCGTGGTCGCGGCGCTGCTGCTCATCATTGGACTGCTCGTTATCGGTGGGGTCATCTGAACGGGCTTGCTGATCACCTAGACTGGTGGTATTTATATCACCCTAGAAGCCCTGATGGGCGCTAACCCAGCGTTGAGGTCTGTTTGTCTACATCTACTTCGCAGTCGACGCCGTCGCTAGGCGCATCGGGTCACTCGAGAGTTGGCGCGGTCCGACGGATATTTCGCTGTTGGCGGCGACCTCCTCGTGAATGAGTCGCTACGGGACGGCCGGCCGATTCTTGCTTCTGTGTGCTGTCTGGGGCACCGCGTTCATGGCGACGGACGTCGGCCTGGCTGATCTCCCTGCGGTGCCGTTTGCGGCCGTGCGTTTCGACATCGCTGCCGCACTGTTGTTTGTCGCTGTGGTTGCCTCCGATGCGGATATCCGTCCCCATACTCGGGACGACTACGTCTACGTGCTCGTCGGTGGCGCGCTCACAATCGGTGCGCACCACGCATTCCTCTTCGCGGGCCAGCGGTACGTCACGGGCGGTGTCGCGGCCGTTCTGTTGGGTCTCGTCCCCGTGGTGACACCTGCGCTCACGCGGCTCGTCTCTACTGAGGAAGAGTTTACCGCTGCCACCGCACTCGGCGTCGTGCTTGGATTCGTTGGCGTCGTCGTCATCGCTGATCCCGACCCCGCGAATCTCGCGGACAGCGTCTTCGGAGTGTCGCTCGTGCTTGCGTCCGCACTTGCGTTCGCCGTCGCCGCGGTCGTCACGCACAGCAGGTCGCCGTCGATGCCGTTCCTCTCGACGCAGGCGTGGATGATGGCTATTGGCGCCGTCGTGCTCCACGCCGCTGTGATCGCAGTCCCTGGTCAATCGTTCGCGGCCGCCACGTGGACCCCGTCCGCACTCGCCGCACTTGCGTACCTTTCTGCCGTTGCTGGCGTCGGCGGCTTCTTGCTTTATTTCACGTTACTCGACGACCTCGGACCCATCGAGATGAGCTTCATTGAGTACGTCATCCCCGTGTTCGCAGCGCTGGCCGGCTGGCTCGTGCTTGGGCAGGAAGTGACGCCGGCGACCGTCGCCGGGTTCGGGTTCATCGTGGCAGGGTTCGTCGCCGCGAAGTGGCGGACATTGCGTGGAACATAGTGGTGCGTGATTGGTGACTTCGGGAGACCTTCCGAACACTTCGCTGGGGTCCCAGTGGTTGGCAAGTGCGGTACACGATCAAAGGATCATCTCACGAGCCGATTTTGAGTGGATCGCCTCCCTCCCAAGCGAGGATAAGATCTTACTTATTGGTAGAATTTGTGTCAATTCGTAATTCGGCGAAGTTACTACCTAATTTGCGGGTTGGTTCGCAACTCATACATACAAGGTTCAAGATCATAATTTCACGCCCCATACGAATGTCAGAACGCCCTCCATCCGATGATTCCGACGAGCAACCCTCCGATACCGATCTGACCGACTGGCCACCAGATGACTCGGATCAAGACCAGTCGGCGCCACCGTGGATTCCGCTTGGCATTGTTGGGATTCTTGCTGTTGCCGTCGGCTGGTTCTTCCGGCCGTGGCTCCATGGCCTCATCTACACGGTGTATACGACGCCGCTACTGTTGCTTGGCATCATTGCTGGTAGTATCGCGGCGTGGGTTACCGTACGTGCGGGCGACCGCGTTGAGACCGTCATCAACACGCTCTCCAGCAGCGACCACACGATTACCCCACTTCGTGTCGGTGTAGTCGTCGTCGTGATCGCTGCGTTCGCGCTGATGCCCGTCGCTAACGCAGTCGCTGGCGTCACATTAAGCGACCAAACAATGAGCCAGACGGCTACTGTTGAGCAACTCGACGATGTTGACGCCGACAATCCCCGAATTATCACGCGAGCGGTCGCCGAACGGTACGCATCGAACACACTCAACCGGCCGCAGTACCGCGTCGAGGAGACCGATATCAGCGTGGTGAATGGGACTCCCTACTGGGCTGCTCCGCTCGCTCCGGATGGCCTATTTAACACGATCACAAAGCGTCAAGCCGGAACTGTCCTTGTCGATATGACAACTCAGCAGGCGAATGTACGGTCCGTAGACGGCGAGCTCGAAACTGGCGTCGGAACGATCTTTTATCGGAACTACCGCTGGAAGCTCCTCAAATCGCAGGCGTATCTCGTGGACTACGGTGATCCGAAGATGGTCATCCACAATGAGACTCAATACATCACCGTCCCATACACTGAGCCCACATTCCACTTGACGCCGTTACCACACTCGACACCACAGTGGGGAGGCGTCGCCGTCATTGATCCAAGCGGTTCGATCGACATGCTCTCTCCCTCTGAGGCTGCGGCTAGCCCAATTCTTGACACTCAGCAACTGTATCCAGAGAAACTGGCGCTTCAATCGGTCGCGGCAACGAAGTACCGAAATGGAATCCTCAACACCTATACGAGCCACGAAGATGAAATCGAGATCGCACCGCTTCCCGGAGACGGAAACGACCAGCCGTTCTTCATTCTTTCTGAGTCGGGGCCGCAGTACGTTGTTGCTGTCGAACCGTACGGCGACGCACAGGGTCTCCAAGAGTTGTGGACAATCGACGGCCAAACCGGAACCTTCGAACGCTACATCCCAACTGACTCGCTGTTCGGCCCACAGCGAGCAGCAGATCTCGTGCGGCAATCAGCGCCACAGACAGACTGGGACCGCTTTTCGCCAGCCGAACCCATTCTCACAGTCATCGACGATCGAGAGTATTGGCAAGTGCGCGTCGTCCCCGAAGATAACAGCGGGATCGCGTACGTCGCGTTTGTAGACGCACGGTCCGGGAACGTCGATTCGTTCGAAGAGACTGACGCGATCTCGCAGTTCCTCGCTGGCGAGACACCGGTCGAGAATCCTACCGAAACAGACCCAGTGACGCCTACGGAGACGCCGACGGTTATCGTCCAACGAGTTGCCGAGAACGGTACTGTAATTGAGACCATGAGAGTGTACGACGACGAATCGCTCGAAATACGGACACCCACGAACACCTCCGTTGGTACAGAGAACGCGACGGCTCAAGCCCTCGGCAGTTAGGGAAATGGGTCGGTAATGTGGGCGCTATTGAGTTCGGCATGCTGTCCACCTGACGAAGGCACCCCTAAAAGCCGCTACCCAACTTGTCCGATGTTATTCGATCCAAACGGTTTTGCGATTGACAAACTCCTTGATCCCAGCCTCGGAGAGTTCCCGGCCATAGCCTGAGTCCTTGACACCGCCAAACGGAACCCGTGGGTCGGACTTCACCAACTGATTCACGTACACGCAGCCCGCGTCGATACGGCTTGCCACACGTTCACCGCGGTCGCGGTCCTGCGTCCAAACGCTGGCTCCGAGTCCAAACGGTGTGTCATTAGCCTTGGTGATCGCCGACTCCTCGTCGTCAACCTCGTAAACCGTAGCTACTGGGCCGAATGTCTCCTCCGTGTCGACGGGACACCCTTCCGGGGGATCAGTCAAGATGGTCGGCGGGTAGAAGGCCCCTTCTCTGTCGAGAGGCTCACCGCCAGTCACGAGCGTCGCTCCAGCCTCGACGCTTGCGGTGACCTGTTCATGAAGAGTTTCCATAAGATCTTCTCGGGCCTGTGGCCCGATATCGGTCTCCTCGTTTGTGGGATCTCCCACAACGAGCGAATCCATCTCGTCGGTCAGTGAGCCAAGGAATTCATCGTATACGTCCGTGAGGACGATGAACCGTTTCGCGGCAATACACGATTGACCACCGTTTAGATTCCGCGCCCAAGCGCCTGTCACACACAGCTGGGGAATACGGTATCACCGCCGAGATGCGGTCAGAAGCCGATACAATCCGGACCTGCCCGGCGTATGGTGAACAGGACGACACCGACCGGAGCGGTGACGTATTCCGGTGTCCGTGTAGTCACGAAGCCCACGCAGACCTGTGCGCGTCTCGCACCTTCCTCAAACAACAGGCTGACGAAATTGAAGCTGGGTCGATAGCTCGGCCCGTGCGTCTCAGGTGAGACGACCACAACTGGTCGGAGGTATCACACTCTCCCGAGAGGGCAAGTCCCAACGAGGAGCGCACAAACCGGAGCCCCGACGACGGGAAACTTGCCTCCGTGGGTTCGGCATAGCCAACATCCCCACCGGAGGAATCCCACGGCTTCAGCCCTGT
>NZ_NHNZ01000145.1:0-10201 GCF_002727095.1 Halorubrum sp. C191
CGAGGCCGCGTCCACGCACGAACACAAGTGTTCCTTGCGCTGTGTCTCCGTCTCGTCGTTGTAATCACCAACTTCGAGCGGGGAGACGACCCTGGCCGCGAGAAGCTCAAGCTATGAGATGGTTTCTATGACAGGCTCATTTATGATCAAATAATTAAAATTTTCTAATCATTCGTCGTCGAGGCCGGTCGATCGCGTTCAACGCTCGGGTGGGTGACAGTCCGCACGACCCGAAACGCCCGGCCCGAACCGACCCGTCGCGGGGTCAGAACAGCCCGGGCACGAGGACGTAGCTCAGGAGCATCCCGAACAGCCCGGCGAACAGCGCGAACAGGGCCATCGGGACGATCGCCTTGCGGAGCAGGTCGCCCTCGCCGACGTCTCCGGCAACCGCCGGGGGGACGGCGATGAACCTGTCACCGGGAGCCATGTTCGTGGGCTCGGCGTCCATGCTTCCGGTGAGCACGAAGCCGAGGACGATCGGCTGACCGAGCTGTTGGCCGACCAGCATGGCGACCACGGGAGCGACGAGGAGCGCCGTGATGCCGGATCCGGTCAGCGATCGTGGGTTCACGCGTTTACCCTCCGGGACATCTCGGACAGGAATTAATACGGACGTGAGCTGTATAGCTTGTTCGCTAACAGGCTCGGGTTTGAACTACTGAGCATGTTCATCGCTTTCGCCGTGGGCAGGTCCTCATTCCAGTGGCGGTTCACAAACGTACATCCGATCGCCCTTGAACACGGCGTAGCGTTCCTGATTGGGATCGTACACTACCCGTTCACCCGCATCCGCAGCGACATTGACGAGGTCAACGAGCGACGACATTTCGATAACACCCGAATCAGGAAGGTCGGGCTGTACAGAGAGGGATCCGACCGAGATCCACTCGGAATACTCTGAGTGAACCAGTTGATCGCGTTCCGTTGGCGACAGCGTGATCTGCTCGCGACGACGTGCGACGACGAGACCGCTGAGACCAGCCGCGCTAAGTATCAACACGATCGGTCCGCCAATGCGTCTAGCAGACGAGTACTCACGTGTGGTAGTGATCGCCCGCGTTTGACGGCTGGTGTTCGTCACCTCTCCTGGGTCATTGACGACGAATGTATCACCGTCTGGAATTAACCGAAGCTCATCCGTGAATTCACGATTAACTGGCTGGCCGTTAATCTGGCCGGTTATACGGGTCTGTGCCTGTACGATCACGACCGGGTCGCCAGGTGTCTCACCAAATGTTTCCTCGACGCGTTCGAGCTGAACTCGTGTCTGGTTCATGTCGAACTCGAACTCGGTGGTCGCAGTCCCTCCTGGCTCGACCTCATCCGCAGTAACACTCCCGACATCGCGGGTCCGCTGCCAGAGAGCAGTCCCGTCGCTGCGGCCTTGAACGATTGATTGAAGCCGAACATCTATATCGATGTTGCCATCGTTACTTGCGGCGTACTGGAACCGATACTCGCCTGAGAGAACCGGTGAAATGAGTGGAAAGTACGCCCGCTGGTTTTGTAGACGCTGTCCCGTGTCGTATACTGGATTGTCTCCGATGACCGTTGCGCCGTGGTCGAACGTCGCGGTCCGGCTCCACTGTGAGACGACTTCAGTTTCGGTCTGTGTTTCTGGACTCACGTGGGTCGTATAGCTAACCCACAGACCGGCCGTCATCAGCAGGACGAGAAGGCCGATGATGAGCACGTACTGGGTGTCGATCGTGTCCCGGATTCGCAAGAGAAGTTCGTCATCGGACTCACCGACCGGGTCGGTCATCGTCTGGGCCCTCCGAACAGACGGCTCGGACCGGAGCCCGCACCGGGTGAGCCGCGAATCCGCGGACGATTGCTGACGAACCGTACAGCGAGGAGAAACGGGATCGCCAGAACTGCGTCAAGAACGAGGACCGGAGCGAGCGGGCCGAGTTCATAAAGGGCCTCGATAAGCGACGCAGGCATCACGAGCGGATACCGATACTCTTGAACGTACCGTCTGTACGCGCCCGTTTCAGGCGGTGCCGACAAACGGATCGTGGCGTTCACCGAGTCAGTCGGTTGGATACGACCGCTACCGGTTCCGTTGAGTACCTGTACGCCGTCACTGGCCGGTTCGACGTAGTATTGAACTGGAAAGACCGTCCCGCCGGGTACTCGATACGTAGTCGTTTCTGTCTCGCCTGCGGCGATGACGCTCGGACCGGGTAAGTCGGCTTCAGCGCTTACGACCTGGTATTCGGTCGGCCCAAACGGAGCTAGGGCGCTCGCGGTCGCCGTTACGAGGACGACCGCTCCACACAGCAGGATGATTTCACGCGGTCCGATCGACAATCTCTGCCCGCTGTCGTGTCCGGGCGCACGGTCCCGGAGTGACGGTCGTTCCAAACGCCCGCCGCCACTACCGCTGGCCAACAGCACGACTAGGCCAGCGACACCAGCGCCTATCCAGACGTGAGTCGGGATGCGTTGTTGGAGTCCGCCGCCGGCACTCCGAATCGCGACCGCGGCCGTTCCGAGTTCTGGAACAGTAACAAGACTGCCGGCGACGCGGACGCCGACGGCGACGACCTGCGGATCGCGAACCGGCGGCTCTCCGGCCGACTGGTCGGTGAACGGGTTCGCGTCACCCTGTGTCACGTATCCACGATCGGTCTCACCGACGACGCGGTGAGTGGTCAGGCCACCGCCATTCACCTGTTCTGCCCGGTAAACGATGACATCACCGGACGACGGTGAACCAACAACCTCGGGCGGTAGCGAAACGAATCCGTCGCCGGGCTCGAGCGTGGGCTCCATACTCCCCGTTTCGACGTATCCGAGCAAGACCGGCTGTCCGACTAGCTGTCCGGCAAGAAGAGTGACCGCAAAGAGGATGACGAGAGCCTCAATCAGCCGCTCTGCTGTTACCCGCATTCATCGTGGAACTATTATCACAGTGATATAAAAGTTGCCGATGTGGCGAATCCGCGGAAAGCTAACCCAATGCGGGCGTCCGGATCGTGAACTGTGAGAACACCCGTCGACCCACAGGAAAAATTATCAACACGACAATTTAGAGGGTGACACTTTACCGCGTTGGTGGTAACGTCGCGGTATGGGGAGGTCTCTACGCGAAGGGGTGCGGTTGGGCGCGCTCGCCGACGCGTGTCTGGTTGTCGGTCCCCCGGCACTCTATCTGCTCGTGTTTCTCGCGCCGAGCGAGACGCGACTCGCACTGTCGCTATCACACGCGGCGCCGAGTTTCTATTCGTTGTATACGTCCCATTTCGTCCACTTTACCGTGGCACATTTGACAGCGAACGTTGTCGGGTATCTCATCGCCACGACAGTCGGATATCTCCTCGCACGGACCGCCGGTGCTCGGGGGCGCTACCGCATCGCGCTCTTCGTTATCGTCACCGTCCTGCCACCAGTGTTATCCGTTCTTAACCTCGCGATCTCGCGTCCGAGCATCGGATACGGCGCGTCGGGGGTGGTGATGGGTACGGTCGGTCTCGTTCCGGTGTTCGTGTTCGTCTACCTACATCACCGGCCGAGAACCGGTGGCAGCGTCGAGGACGCACCGGTTCTCTTCTTCTGCGGATTCGCAGTCGTCGGTGTCTCAGCGCCGATCGGGTGGCTCGGTGTCGGCATAAGCGCGGCGGCGCTCCTCTCTGCCGTGCTGTATGGGATCGACATCCGGATAGACTTCGGGTCGCTCGCGGCGCTCCCGCCCGGGCATCTCGAACTGCTCGTCGCCGGGGTAATAATCGGGGTCGGTTACCCGGCCGTGGCGTTTCCCTCAGACCCGTACGTCCAGGGGGGGTTGGTCAACCTCTATGTGCACCTCCTCGGCTACGCGTTTGGATTCATCCCGGCGTACCTCACGCCCAGTGTGGGGAGTAACGTACTGGTTACAGTCTCGAAGGCGTGGGGGCCTTCCGATTCATCGATAGAAGACGGCGGGTGACGGCGACAGCGATCGCGGCGTTACGTGCCGCGCCTCACTCTCGCCGGCGGATGCGGATGAAGGCCACCGCCGCCAAGATGGCCAGCACGGCCGCGATTCCGAGAGTCGGGAGGAGACCGATGCCTCCGAGCTCGCCGTCCGGCGGCTGGTCGTCCGGGGCCGCCGCGCCGTCGGCGCCGTCGGTGTCAGCGCCGTCATCGGGTGTATCGCCGTCGGCGTCGTCGGCCGGATCGTCGGCACCGTCGTCCACGTCGTCAGCCGGATCGTCAGCACCGTCGTCCACGTCATCGTCAGCGTCGTCGGCCGGATCGTCGGCACCGTCGTCCACGTCGTCAGCCGGATCGTCAGCACCGTCGTCCACGTCGTCGGCCGGATCGTCAGCACCGTCGTCCACGTCATCGTCAGCGTCGTCGGCCGGATCGTCAGCACCGTCGTCCACGTCGTCGCCGCCACCGTCACCACCGTCACCACCAAGATCAAGCGTCGGCGCGTCGGGGTTCACCGTCACCGCGAACGGCGAGAAGCCGGGCGTCTCGGCGACGAGCGTGATGGTGCCGCCGCCGGTGCTCTCGACGGCCGTCGGGAGCGTCTCCCACGCCGTGCCGTTGTACCGTTCGAGCGCGAGGTCGGAGGCCGGGGTCCCCGCCGGGACCGCCGAGGCGTCGGTCTCGACCGTGACCGTGGCGTCGACGTCTGGGTTGGCCGGAACCGAGATGTTGGCCGCGCCGACGACGGCCGACCCCTGCGGCGAGTTGCCGTCGGCGGCGTCCGCGACGGACTCCGAGGCGAGCGCGCGGACGGCGACGTCGCCGCTAGCCCCGCCCGCCAGGTCGGCGGTCAGCGACTCGATGGCCGGGTCGTCGCTCCCCGAGACGGCGTTCGGGATGACGACCTCCTCGCCGGAGCCGGCGGTCTGCGGCGGGCCGCGGACCACGACCTCTCGGGTGACCGAGTCGGAGCCGTTGGGCGCGCGTGCGGCAGTCTCCTCGACAGTGAGCGTCACGTTGTACGTCCCGGGGTCGGTGAAGGTGTGATTCTCCTGCGGGCCGGCATCACCCGCGATCGTCCCGTCGTCGAAGTCGTAGGCGTACGCGATCGCGTCGCCGTCGCTGCCGGTGGCGTTGAACGTCACGGGCTCGTCGACGGTTGGCGTGCCCGTCTCGACCGCGAGGACCGCGTCGGCGATCTCGCTGACCTCCGCGACGACCGTCAGGGTGAGATCGGCCGCTTCGAAGTCCTCACGCGTGTCGACCTCGAACCCCACCGGGGCGGACTCGCCGGTGTCGAGCCGGACCGCGTTGTCCTGGCCCTCGATCGGCGTGCGACCGCCGGGTGCGGTCCCGCGGTAGAAGTCGAAGTCCTCGGCGGCCCCGCCCTCGTCGCGCACGTAGACGTACGCCTGCCGACCCTCTGCGTCGCCGGCGGTGTTGGTGTTGACCACTAGGAAGACTCGGTCGAAGTGCGTGAGCGCGTCGGCCGGCAGGCTCCCGCCCGGCACGGCCGCGTCGCCGTCGAGCTGGATCGACACCTGCCCGTCGTCGCCGACCTGGGCGTACGCGCCGTTCGGCCCGTTCGCGGGCTGGATCGCGACGCCCTCGCCGATCTCAGCGGCCTGAGTGCTGGCGAGGGGTGCCGCGGCTCCGAGGAGGGCGAGCAGGGCGAGCGCGGCGACGAGGGGACGGGTGTTCATAACTGGAGTTTACTCGGGAGATATGGAAATAAGCAGGATTTGAGAGGTTGAAATTATCTCTATTGTGTTTCTGTCTTGTCCTCTACTTTCACTAGATTGACGGTATTGTCTTCCAACAGGCGCTCGGCCGCCTCGCTGGCCGTACCGGTTCCACCACCGTTGACGCCGTTGACCTCGTAATTGAACGTACTTCCGCCTGGGTCCGCATTGACCTTGATGTCTGGCTTCGTAGTGTTGTTCCCGTTGATTTCGTTACCTGTGATGTCGTAGACGTTCCCAGAGGGATCGTAACTGGACTGATTGTACGGCTTCCACCAGATGCCGTTTTGGTTACTCGCACTACCTCTGAGATCGATCTTGTTGTCTTTGATATTCACCGTGAGCGGCCCCGCAACCGCCTTGCCCCCACTGGTCGAGATCGGATCGCCCTCAATATCGTTGTTCTCGATTGTGAGTGTCTCGGCCGCCCCGGAGATATCGATCACCGAACCGTTGGAGGGAAGCGAGTCGACGATCACGTTGTTTCTGATCACGGCGTTCGCCACACCAACGTTCGAGTTCACTCCAGGCTTTGCCAGAACGAGATCTTGGTGGTTCGAGTTGCCAGGCGAGCTCACCCGGAGCTCGTTGTCGAGGAACTCGATGCCGTCGCCGAAGATCTCAATCGCGCTGTAGCTGATGTTCGACGTTTCGAAGACGTTGCCGGCGATCCGGCCGTCGTCCGCCTCGAATCCGATTACCTGGCCGCCACTTGTAACACTACCGGTGAATTCGTTGTCGAGAATCTTCACCCGAGTGGATGCAGTCCCAACGCTCGTCTCGCCCTGGGCATAGATCGACTGCTGGACATCGCTGCTGTTAATCGTGTTGTTCCGGATCTCGATGTTATCTGTACCCTCAAAGACGAAGACGTCGTTTGCACCACTCGCCCCGCTGAGGGTCGAGTCCGCAACGACCGCGTTAGCGACGTTTCGGCCGACACTAACGGCGTTGTTCGATGAACTACTCACATCGAAGCCGCGGATCTGTGCGCCGTCGGCGTTCAGGAATGCCGCCGCCGGGTCGGATCCGATCGGATCAGTGGATCCGGTGATCTGTGGTTGACCGCCCACACCCTCGATCACGACGGGCTCATCAACCTCGACCGGCCCGAAGGGACCACCGCTCGCGCTCGCACTGACCTGAATCCTACCGATCGGCTCGTCTCTCCCCGTGTCGGGGTTCCGGACTTCATCGAGAGCCGATTGAATATCGGTGAAGAAGTCCGAGCTGTCGCCTGGTTCGGATTCGGGGAAGTCAGTCTGAGCCCCAACGTAGATTGTCTGGCCATTGATTTGCTCAGGAGCAGTGGTCGCTCCCGTTTCAGACTCAGCGACGAGCGTGACGTTGTCGAGCAAGTCTGTGCCGACACCGCCAGCGCTGCCGGTAGTATCCACAGTGATACCGACCGTCGCCGATTCGCCAACTTCGAGCGTCTTGGCGTTCCCGACACCCTCTGCATTTCCATCATCAAGACGGAACGTTACCGCGTCTGAATCGTCCTCAAAGTATACGTCGACTGACTGGGATCCTTGGTTGATAACCGTAAGCAGGTTATCCAGCTTGGTGATTGCGTTGTCAGGAACACCTGAGCCGGATCCAGTATTATCGCCGTCAAGGTTGATTTCCACTACGTTGCTGTTCCCATCAGCGGTAACGTATTTTGCAGCGTTATCTGATCCAGTTCCTTTAATCGCGATAAAGGAACTCTGATCGCCCGCAACGCTGACGTCAACGTTACGCTCCGCCTGTACGCTGGTGAACGCCTCTGTACCGAAGGCCGCGCTCCCGCCCGCCGCGGCCGCGCCGATACCGATGAGTAGCTTCCGCCGTCTCATGGTCCACCCGACCCTGTGGGTGGACACCACTTCGTTTTCGGTTCGTTGAAACGTCGAAACGAGCGGTTTCGATACGATGATCGCTCGGTGAGACCGCGTAACGAGTCGTTTACGCGGACCGAAACGACGCACGGCAGGGATGTCACCTGAGACGCTTCGCGAGGGATGCGTGTTTTGATAGCTTCGCTAATGTCTCCCAAAAAAATACAAAAATGATATATATTCGGTTGAGGAACATTAAGATGTCTTGATGAACCTGTCCTCCACCGACTGGCTGACGTCGGGTGCCGGCGTTGAGCTGGACGAGGAAGTGGTCTTCTCCGTGCTGTCGAACCGACGTCGGCGGTTCGCGCTCCACGCCCTCTGCCAGCGCGGGGACGCGGCCGACCTCGGCTGGCTGGCCAAGCGAGTCGCCGCGTGGGAGGCGGGCGTTTCCCCCGCCGAGGTGGACTCGGACACCCGGAAGTCTTGTTACGTGTCGCTCCAGCAGAGCCACCTCCCGAAGATGGACGAGGCCGACATCGTCTCGTTCGACAAGCGTGCCGGCGTCGTGCGTCCGACGCCAGCCGCCGAGGAGCTCGACATCTACTTCGACGTCGTCACCGAACCCGAGATCCCGTGGCACGGCTACTACCTCGGTCTCGCGGCGGTGGGCGGCGCGCTGCTGACGGCGCTGTGGACCGACGCGATGCTGTTCAGTGCGCTGCCCGACCTCGCGTGGATGGCCTTCCTCGTCGCCGCGCTCGTCGTCTCCGCGCTCGCACACACGTATTTCGCCCGGCGCAGAAGGCTCGGCAGTGACGGACCCCCTCCAGAGGTGGAGGGATGAGACACCGGCGGCTGATCCTCGCGCTGTTCGTCCTCGCGACAGTGATCACCGGGACCGCCGGGTACAGCGCGATCCAAGCCGAGCGGTCCGTCGACGTCACCGTCGCCGACGACGAGAACGCCTACCTGGCCGTTGAGAATACGAACGATTCGATCGAGAACGGGTCGACAAGGGGCGTACTCCGCGTCACCAATCAGTTCGGCCAAGAAGTCGATCTGGCCGTTGAAGATGTTGAGACGACCGGAAGCGTTGAGTACGAATCGGAGAATGGAGCGAACGACGAGGTGACGCTTGCTACCAGTGAAACCGCCGAAATTAATGCGTCGTGTGCGGGGACCAATGACGGGACGCTGGAAGTGATGTTGATAATCGAGAGTGATGATAACGAACTCTCTGTGAGAACGATGCAGGTCGTCGATATTAGCTGCAATCCCACGTGAGAAGGCCGAACGCCTCAGGATTTCATAACAGGCTGAGTGTTCCAACTGTTGACCGGAAGCAGTTCGACGTGGGGCGTGACAGCCAGCGCCGACCTGCTCTTCTCGCGCGCACCGCCGAATCGGAACTTCCGCCGCTCAGAGCCCCCGCCACTCCGTCGGCTCCGGGCGCGCGACGCGGACCTCCCGGGCGTCCTCCGCACGGCGCGTCTCGACCACCGCGTCGAACAGCGGCGCGAGCTGCGCGACCACGCGGTCGTCGTGCGCCGACCCGTCGAGCCCGACGACGACTGGGCAGCCCGCGCCCGTCGCCTTCTGGACGACGATGTGAAGGAACCGGTACACGGCCGACGCGTCGGTGTACATCAGGAGCGGCGAGACTGTGTCGATCCCCACCGCGAGCGCGCCGTCGTCGCGCGCCTCGAGGAACTCCGTGAACTTGGTTCCGACCGAGGTGAGGTTGCTCGGGTGCTGGGCGTACTTCGTGTGCGACTCGTCGCTTGGAGACTCCTCGACCGCGCCCGTCACGCAGTCGACGACGAGCGGCGTCGGCTCGTCGCCCGACCCCCCCGGGGTCTCGTCCGCCCCCGATTCGCGACCCACGACCCGCCGGTGCGTCCGCCGCGCGCTCTCGACCGGCTGGCGCGTCGAAACGACGAGTGGGGTCCCGTCGCAGTCGTGGAGGAACTCGTGGACGACCCGCCGTCGACCCGACAACGCCGAGCCCTCGACGAGCACGGAGTCCGTCTCGGGAACGGTGACTGTCATCTATGCGTACGTGTTTAGCCCGAACTGATTTCGCTGCTATCTCATAGAAGGCGCACAACGTAGCCTGTATGAACTGGCAGCAGAGGTTCGTGATGATTCTCAGGGATGGGCTCCACGACGGAGCCCATCCCGTTACCTCTGCTGTCTGTACTGGAAGGTGGGATCTGTGAACGGAGATGATCTCACCAAAGAGGAGTTGCTCTCCCGGTTTTTACAACTTGAACAACGAGTCGAAGAGCTTGAACAAGACAACGCACAGCTCCGAGAGAAGTTACAAGAGAAAGACGAGCGGATCGAAGAACTCGAAACACGTCTTCGCAAATACGAGAATCCGCATACTCCACCCAGCAAGCGACGGTCGGGGACCGACGGGTCCCCGACCTCGCAAGATGACGAAGACGACGATGTCCGAACTGACGGTGGCACTCCCGGTCGGAAGGATGGTCACGATCCGGAGTGGCGTTCTACGGCCGATCCTGACGAAGAAATCGAAGTCACCTGTGACTGTTGTCCTGAGTGTGGCGACCGCTTCGACGAGTCGGTGGGCGTCAGCCCCCGACTCGTCGAGGAGATCCCTGATCCCCAGCCCCCAGAAATCACCCGGTACAACCGCCACTACTACCAGTGCGATTCCTGTGGAACAGAGACAGTTGCGGCTCACCC
>NZ_NHNZ01000164.1:0-8288 GCF_002727095.1 Halorubrum sp. C191
CGGCGACGCGCGGGTCCGCGCTCGGGCCGTCAGGGGGTACGCGCGGGTGGGCGGGGAGGCGGTCGAAGCGGTTCGCCCGCTCGTGAACGCGCGGAACGACCTGGTGCGCGGGGCCGCGGTCGACGCGCTTGTCACGATGGAGAGCGACGACGCGGTCGAACTGCTCGCGCGCGCGGCACGGCGCGGCAACGAGGGACTCAGGCTCGCCGTCGTGCGTCGGCTCGGAGCGCTCGGTCGCCGGGACGCGACCGGCGTGTTGCTCGGCTCGCTGCGGGACCCCTCGGCATCGGTTCGCCGGGCAGCCGCGCGGTCCGTCGCCGCGGTGATCGCCGAGGCGGACGCCGTCCCGGCGGGCGATGTCCGCGACCGGCTCCTCGCGGAGCGACCCTTCGAGGCCGACGGGCTGCTCGCGGTGTTCCGGGCAGTCGCCGCGGAGCGAACCGGAGCCGACCGGAGGGCAGCGCCCGCCGACGCGACCGCGGGATCGGAGGAGCGCGTCGACACCGAGACCAAGCGGTACGCGGCGTGGCTGTACTGCGAACTCCTCGAATCCGCGGACCCGACCGCGGCGGACCGTTCGACCGCGGTCGAGTGGCTGATCGACGCGCTCGACCACCGCGACCGGCTGGTCGCCGATCTCGCCGCCGCGTACCTGCCCCGGATCGCCTCGACGAGCGGGACTGGGGACGGTCTGCCGGACGACGAGACCGACTCCGCCCTCGGGGTCGACATCAAGCGGAACCTCCGCGCGCTCGCCGGCGACGAGGCCGCCTCCGACGCCGCGCGGGAACGCGCCAGGGCGGTGTTGCGGCGGTTCAAGCGGGCCGTCGTCGAGGCGGCCGCGGACCGCGACGTGGAGTACGTCTACGTCCGCTGGCCCGCGGACTACACGGAGAGCTACAACGAGTGAGAGCGCAGCGACGCCGAGTGACTGGACCCAGCGACGCCGAGTGAAGGGCGATTACGACGGGTGAGCGAGGACGAGGAACGGGAGACAAGTTCTCGCAGTCACGGCCGCCGAACGAACTGCCCGTCGTCGACCGCGACCGTCAGGTCGATCGTCTCGTCGAGGAGGTTCAGAACGGTGGCGACGTTACGGTCCGCGTCCGCGTCGACGTACAGCTGTAAGACGCCGCCCGCGTCGGCAAGGCGCGCGGCGAGCATACGGACGAAGGCCACCGACCGTTCGACGTCGAAGGCGGCGACGATCTGGTGGAAGACGCTCACCTCCAGCGAGACGCGCTCGCCGGGTTCGTGGTTGTCGTCGAGGATCCGCGAGACCGTCTCGCCGACCTCGGCCGGGGAGAGCCGCGGGTCGAGTTCGACGATCTCGACGTTCCGGCCCTCGAAGTCCACATCGGGCGTCGCCTCGAAGTCGTACTCCCCGGTGCTGACGATCACCGCCCGCCGTGGCCACGCGTCGAGGGCCTCGTCGAGCGCGCGGACCAGCCGCTCCGGGGAGGGGGTCACGGCCACCACGAGCCCCGCGGCGGCGTGGAAGTGGGTCCGGAGCGCGTCGGCCTCGTCGCCGGCGGCCGACGCGTCGACGCGGACGACCCCGTCCCAGTTGACCCGCTCGGCCACGTGTGTTCCGTCAGCGACCCGGTCGGCGACGTGTTCGTACAGGTGCCTTTTGAACTCGGCAACGGCGCCGCCGCTGTCGTAGGTGGTCTTGGCCGTGGCGCAGTACGGGCAGTCCCAACTTACACGGAAGTCAGACGTAGAGAGCGCGTCGGAGTCGTGTGCGAGCAGGTGGGACCCGGTCACGTCGACCATCTCCGAGCGGTCCCGCGTCCACGCGACGAACCCGCACCGGCCACACGCCCAACGGCTCACCATGATCAGAGACGTGTCTCTCGGGAACCGTCGGAAGCACATGTATGTTTGGTAATGTGTGTGGAGACCGCGGCGTCGGGGGAGCGGCGGTCACTCGGGCCCGAGCGAGCCGGCGTCACCGCCGTCGGGACCGACAGACGCGTCGACCGCGAACCCGTTCTCGTCGGCGTGTTCGACCCGGACGCGCGTGACCCGGGTCGCGGTCGCGCCGGTGACGGCGAGCGTGACCTCGCCGACCGCGACGCGGTCACCTTCCTTCGGGAGCCGCCCGAGCTGACGGGTGACGAGCCCCGCGACGGTCTCGACGCCTGCGTCCGCGGGCAGCGAGAGGCCGAGCGCCTCGTTGAGGTGGCCGACCGTCGTCCAGCCGCGGACCACGGCGGCGTCGGGCGCGACCACGTCGACCGCGTCCGTCTCCCAGCGGCCGACCAGCTCGCCGACGACCTCCTCGAAGAGGTCCTCCAACGTCGCGATTCCCACGACCGCGCCGTGCTCGTCAACGACGATCACCATTCGCGTCTCGCTCGCACGCATCTCCGCGAACAGCTCGTCGAGCGGCTTGGTCTCGGGGACGAACGCCGGCTCGCTGAGCGCGCTCGCGAGGTCGGCACCGCTCTCGTCGGCGCGGATCGCGTCGCGGACGTCGACGACCCCGACCACGTCGTCGCGGTTCTCGCCGTACACCGGCATCCGGGTGACTCCCTCGCTCGCGGCCCGCGAGAGCGCGTCCGCCGGGGTCGCCGTGTCGGGGAGCGCGACCACGTCGGTCCGGGGGACCATCACCGCGGCGACGGTGGTGGTCTCCAGATCGAGGACGCCCCGGATCATCGCGCCCTCGTCAGGGTCGAGCGCGCCCGTGACCTCGCCGGAGCGCACGAGCGTCGCGATCTCCTCCCGGGTGAGGTACGACTCGATGGCGGACTCGCCGCCGGTGAAGCGGTTGACGACGCCGGAGGCCGCCTCGAACACGTACAGGACGGGACGGAGCACGCGCTGGACCGCGACGACGATCCGGGAGACCCGGAGCGCGTGTCGCTCCGCGTTGGCGACGGCGTACGACTTCGGCGCGATCTCGCCGAAGACGATGACGAACACCGAGGTGACGAGCGTCGACCCCGTGGCCGCCTGGCCGCCGGAGAAGCCGAACCGGACGAACACCGCGGTCGCGACCGACGCGGCGGCGATGTTGGCGACGTTGTTGCTCACCAAGGCCGTGACGAGGAACCGGTGGGAGTCGTCGCGCAGCGCCGACAGCGCCCGGGCGCCGGGAGCGTCGGTCGCGACGAGCGAGTCGATCCGGTGGCCGGGGACGGAGAACACCGCGAGTTCCGAGCTGGAGAAGAAGGCGCTCACCGCGGTCAGCGCGAGGATGGCGCCGACGCCGACGAACGCGATCGTGAGGTTCATGCGCGGAACGTGCGGCCCAATATAAAAGGGAGTACCGGCGGCGAACATACCCACGAACGCGCATTCTCCAGTCGAAACAGAGGGGTCGATACCCACGAGCGCGGATCCGTTCGGGCGGCAAAACGGCGCGATGAGGAAAGCGTTAACCCCGCGCCGCGGGTGCGTTTCGACATGAAGGTACTCGTGACCGACCCCATCGCGGACGCGGGGTTGGACCGACTCCGAGACGCCGGCCACGAGGTCGTCACCGACTACGAGGCGGAGGGGGAGGCGCTGCTCGACGTCGCAGCCGACGCCAACGCGCTGATCGTGCGGTCCGGAACCGACGTGAACGAGGCGGTCTTCGAGGCCGCGAGCGAGCTCGTCATCGTCGGCCGGGCGGGCATCGGCGTCGATAACATCGACATCGAGGCCGCGACCGACCACGGGGTCATCGTCGCAAACGCCCCCGAGGGGAACGTCCGCGCCGCCGCCGAGCACACCGTCGCGATGACGTTCGCCGTCGCGCGTTCGATCCCGCAGGCGCACGGCCGCCTGATCGGCGGCGAGTGGGCGAAAGGCGAGTTCCTCGGTACCGAGGTGAACAACAAGACACTCACCATCGTCGGCCTCGGCCGCGTCGGGCAGGAAGTCGCCAAGCGCCTCGACTCGCTCGGGATGGACCTCGTCGTCTACGACCCGTACATCTCTGAGGAGCGCGCCGACCGGATGGGGGCGGAGCTCGTCGAGGACCTCCACGACGCGCTCGCCGTGGGCGACTTCGCGACGATCCACACCCCGCTTCTCCCCGAGACCGAGGGGATGATCGGCGAGGCCGAGCTGGCCAAGCTGGAGGGCGGCTACCTCATCAACTGCGCCCGCGGCGGCATCGTCGACGAGGATGCGCTCGCTGAGGCGGTCGAGGACGGCGTCCTCGCCGGCGCCGCGCTCGACTCCTTCGCCGAGGAGCCGCTCCCCGAGGACTCGCCGCTGCTCGACGTCGAGGAGATCGTCTTGACCCCGCACCTCGGCGCGTCGACGGAGGCGGCCCAGGAGAACGTCGCGGTCGACACCGCCGAGGCCGTCCTCGCGGCGTTCGACGACGAGCCGGTCCTCACCGCGCTCAACGCGCCCTCGGTCGACGAGAGCGCGTTCCCGCGAATCGAGCCGTACATCGACGTGGCCGAGACCGCCGGGAAGGTCGCCGCCCAGCTGCTCGACGGTCGGATCACCGGGGTCGAGGCGACCTACGAGGGCGACATCGCCGCGGAGGACGTCGACCTCGTCACCGCGAGCGCCCTGAAGGGCGTCTTCGAGCCGCTGGAGTGGCAGGTGAACGCGGTGAACGCGCCGCGGCTCGCCGAGGAGCGCGGCATCGAGGTGACCGAGTCGAAGACCCGGCAGACCGACGACTTCCAGAGCCTCGTGCGCGTCACCGTCCACAACGGCGACGACGAGATCGCGGTCGAGGGAACGCTGTTCGCCGGCGAGGACGCCCGCATCGTCCGGATCGACGGGTTCCGGGTCGACGCGGTCCCGTACGGCCACATGCTCGTCGCGCGAAACACCGACGAGCCCGGCGTCATCGGGCTCATCGGGACCGTCCTCGGCGACCACGACGTCAACATCGCCGGGATGTTCAACGGCCGCGAGACGCAGGGCGGGGAGGCGCTCACCGTCTACAACCTCGACTCGGCCGTCCCCGACGCCGCGACCGAGGAGCTGCTCGCGGACGACCGCGTCGTCGAGATCACCGAGATCACCCTGGACGGCGCCGACGGGCGTGCGGACGAGTAACGCGGGACTCGCCGAGTAGGCGGCGAGTACTGCGCAGCCCCGGAGAAGAGATCAGACCGTCCCCGGACGGGCTACGACTCCGCCGCGGGCGACTCCGAGACCGCGACGAGCGCGTCCGCGTCGGCGACGACGGGCGACGCGACGGCTTCGATCGGTCGATCCCCGAAGGCGACGACGAACGCCGCGCCGTCGCCGACCGTCGTGTCCGACAGGCAGGCTTCCCCTTCTGCGGCCCCGCGACCCGCACCGACGCCGACCGTCCAGCCGTGCGACTCGGCGAGCGCCGCGACCGACGCGAGGCCGATCCCGGTCCCCTCGTCCGCAGTCGTGTAGCCCCGGTCGAACACGCGGTCGCGCTCCGCCGGCGGGACGCCGGGGCCGTCGTCGATGACCGCGAACCCGCCGTCGAGCGCGACGGCGGCGACGGTCGCGTCGGACCCGGCGTGGACAGCCGCGTTCCGGAAGAGGTTCTCCAAGACGCTCCGCACCGCAGTCCTGTCCGCGGCGTACGACTCGTCGCCCGCCACCGTCAGCGTCGCTCCCGCCGTCTCGGCGGTCCGCCAAGCCGCCTCGGCCGCGGCCGCGAACGAGAACGACTCGGCACCGGCGTCTGGGTCCGGGTGGTCGACGGCCGCGAGCGTCTCGTCGACGATCTCGAAGATCCGGTCGTGAGCGCTCTCGACCCGCTCGGCCGCCGCCTCGTCGCCCGCGGTCGCGAGGTCCGTGAACCCGTCCGCGACCGTCAACGGGTTCTTAATGTCGTGCGCCAGCGCGTGCGTCAGCGTCTGGAGCCGGTCGTTCGCCACTTCGAGGTCCCGCCGGTTGCGCTCCGAGTCGGTCACGTCGCGAAACAGCAACACCGTCCCCTGCGAGCGGCTGCCGAGCGTCGGAAGCGAAACGGCAGAGAGCGAGACGAACCGCGGCTCGCCGGCGACCTCGACGCGGAGCGGTTCGTCAGGGGCCTCGCCGCGGCGGTACGCGGCGCGGACCTCCGGGGCGTCGGCGAGCGCGTCCGCGATCGGGACGCCGACCGCGACGCCCTCGCCGAGCCACGCGCGGGCCGCCGGGTTCGCGTCCGCGATCCGCCCGCTTCGGTCGACGACGACGATCGGGTCGGGGACCGCCTCCAGGGTCACCTGCCGGGCGACCGGCGTCACGCCCAGCGTCCGCCCCCGCCGGACCGCGATCGTGAATGCGACGCCCGTGAGCACGAACAGGAGTTCGGGCCGGAACGCCGGGCCGCCCCCGAGCACGACGAACTGCGCGCCCCACGGCGCGGCAGAGCCGACGAGCAGCAGCCCCGCGGACGCGCGGAACGCGGGCGCCGAGTCGTACACGCCGTACGCGAGCGTCGCGAACGTCCCGACGAGCAGGACCTGCGAGTAGAGCCAGCCGACCCACCACACCGGGCCGAACTCCCGGACGAGCACCGTCCCCGAGCCGACCGCGACGAGGTCGGTCCCGGTCCGGACCAGCCCGTGGACATCGTTCGTCCAGCTCAGCAGGGTCAACGCGGCGAGCGGGGCGAGCAGCGCGAGCAGGCGGCGCCGGGAGAGCCACGCGTCGTAGCCGAGGTAGGACGCGACGAACGCGACCGCCGCGACCGGGACGACCGCGGTCGCGGGGTACTGGACGTTGAGCCAGAACAGCTTCCCGGCCTCAGTCGTCGCGACGGCCTCGCCGAACAGCCCCGCGGACCACCAGGCGATCGCGGCCATGAACGCGACCGCGGCGCGACCGCCCGACTCGTCGCGGGAGTCGAACGCGACCGCCGTCGCACAGACCGCAACGACGGCGGCGAGCGCGGCGAGCGGTGCGGTCGTCGGGACGTCTATCAACTTGTCTGTCGTTCAAGTGTTTACTACTTAATACAAACTGTCGGGGCGACGTGTTCGGCAATCGGTGATAGCGCCAACGGCTCTGGGGTGTCGAGGGCGCGGGTCGAGAGCGGGAGGTGGGCGGCCGCACCGACCGGCCCCGTCGGGCGATCAGTCGTGGAGGTGGTCGACGACGGCGTCGGCGTCGTTCGGGACCGGCTCGGGGTCGCCGCCGGCCTCGTAGGCGGCGTCGGGGTCCTTGAGGAGGTGGCCGGTCGTCAGGCAGACCACGCGCTCGTCGTCGTCGACGACGCCCTCGCGCCGGAGCTTCTTGAGGCCCGCGAGGCTCGCGGCGGAGGCGGGCTCGACGCCGACGCCCTCGCTGGCGAGGTGGCGCTGCGCGGCGGTGATCTCCGGGTCGCTCACGGCAACGGCGGTGCCGCCGGTGTTCCGGATGCCGGGGAGCGCCTTCGGCGCGTTGACGGGGTTGCCGATGCGGATCGCGGTCGCCCGCGTCTCGACCTCCTCCCAGCGGCGGATCTCGTCGTTCCCCTCCTCGACCGCCTCGACCATCGGCGCGGCGCCCTCCGCCTGGACGCCGGTGAGCTTGGGGACCTCGTCGGGGTCGAGCGCGCCCGACTGGACGAGCTCGCGGAACCCCTTGTACAGCGCCGAGGTGTTGCCCGCGTTGCCGACGGGCAGGACGATGCGGTCCGGGAACGTCCCGTAGTCGGCGTAGAACTCCTCTAAGATCTCGAAGCCGATCGTCTTCTGCCCCTCCAGCCGAAACGGGTTCAGCGAATTGAGCAGGTACGCCTCGCCGCGGGCGGCCAGCTCCTGGACGATGTCGAGGCACGCGTCGAAGTTGCCGTCGACCTCCAGGATGCGCGCGCCGTGGAGGCTCGCCTGCGCGATCTTCCCGGCGGCGACCTTCCCCTCCGGGAGGAGGACGAGGGTCTGCATCCCGCCGCGGCCGCCGTAGGCCGCGAGCGCGGCCGAGGTGTTGCCGGTGGAGGCGCACGCGAGCGCGCCGACGCCCAGCTCCTTCGCGACGCGGACGCCGACGGTCATCCCGCGGTCCTTGAACGAGCCGGTGGGGTTCATCCCCTCGTGTTTGATCCGAAGCACGTCGACGCCAACCGCCTCCTCGATGCGCGGGACGCGGTGGAGCGGCGTGTCGCCCTCGGGGAGGGTAACGCCGAGGTCGAACGGGAGCCCCTCGCGGTAGCGCCAGACGCCGCGGTCGGGGCCGTCGGAGGACGCGCCGGACCCGAACTCGTCGAACGTCGGGGGGTCGTCGTACCGGACTTCGAGCAGGCCGTCGCACTCGTCGCAGGTGTAGCGCACCGCCTCGAACGGGGCGAACGTCTCGTCGCACGCGATACACGCGAGCCACGTCCCGTCGTCGGCGCAGTCTGGCGCCGCCGGGGTCGGGGCGTCGATGGCGAGATC
>NZ_NHNZ01000097.1:0-8626 GCF_002727095.1 Halorubrum sp. C191
ACGTTCAAAGCTGAGTTAGTTTTATATTGGCTTGTGGCCGAGAGGGCTGATTGATTTCAATGAGATACTATCCGAACTCTGGCTTGGCAAGGTACTCGACTGGGTTTGAGCGTCTGCTTCGGTTGTAATCCAGTGTGTGTCGACTGGTACGCCTGTGACTCTCCACACTGTATTTTTGTCTTCTGCCAACATGGCATTGTCAGGCTCAGACTGAGATATTAGAAGGATAAAAGGAGAATAGCTGAGAGCGCGAGTGGTTGGGCTGGTCTGCTCTGATGTTACTGCTCTCGGATCAACTGCTTGATATCATCTTCGATCGGCTCAACGACCGCACTTTCGAAGATGATCTCGCGCGCATTCTCATCTACGCCGCTGAGCAGGTGATCGCGGAGGAAGCTCTGATGATTATTTAACGCAACCCGTGCAGCAGTGTAGGCGACTTGCTTCTGCTCCTCGCTAAGTCCCTCTTCATCGGCCATCATGCCGACAACTTGTTCGGCTATGAAATCATGTGCCTCGATTTCTTCTAGCGACACCTGATCGTCAGGTGCTCCGGCATCGTCGGCATCGTTAGCGGGTTGTGCAGCGCCGGCGGCCTGCGCCCCCCCAGGAGCGCCGGGATTGGCGTCTGCCTCCGGGTCAATTTCTCCGGGTTCGACCGCAATTCTCTCGCCCGGATCGGGCTCAGCTTGATCGTTGTCAGTGCCGCTGTCGTCGTCGGTGTTGTTGTCGGTCATTTGTCGGGGTGGATTGGCGACATCCGCTGCGCCAGACGCTGGTGGCGCATCCTCTTCGGTCGGGACGATCCGGTCTGGCTCGGCCTGAAGTTCGTATGGCTCCATGAGTGAGCTCGGGCCGACCCGATCTCCGTGGAGCCCATTTTTCAGCGCCTGTTTCAATTTTTTGGTAATCTGTTCGGCCTCGGCTTCGTTGTCGGCAGGGCCGTGCTTGACAAAATCGAGTTCATCGATTGCGGCTCTCGTGGTTGAGTCGATTTGGTCGCGCGTAGGAGCGCCGAGTGCGAGTGCCGGAGGTGATTGGAGCGCGCGGAGGATGCGCTGAATCTGGTCGTCAGTAGCCTCTTCATCTGGAAGCTCGTCGGTATACTTCCGGAGGATGTTGGCCCACTCGTCTTCGACTGAGCGAGCCCGGTAATCCTCGGAAGATCCTTCGATCGGTATGTCGGTGTTGTGTGGGTTTGTCATTGGTATGTGTTGCTGTGATCGGTTGTGGGAACAAGGCTGAGCGCTGAGTACCTGAACCGGTCGGTGAACGGCGAGTCAGGCGTCGTCATTGGTGGGAAGGTGTCGGGTCAACAGGGATATCTTCGTTGGTTCGGCGATAGATTCCACATACGACGCGGGAACGGTCGGAGTCGTCAGGGGAACTAACCCGTGTATCGAGTCCGTAGCGGTTGATGTGGTTTCGCGGGGACTGTGCTGCGATGCGATTGACTGCTGTGCCAAACTCATTGCGCGAGAGGTAACGGCCGTCCGTGTCGTCATCCTCGTTCTCGGAGGCGGTTTCGGGAGCCGCGTACAGCGCTAGGACACCGGCTGTCCATGATTCTAATTGGCTGGCAAGTTGTCGTTCAAGCAGGTCGTGAGCGGCCAGTTCGATTTCTGCGGGCAGGGTGATGTGTCCGAACAGCCCAATATCGTGAGCGCCTCCAAGGACATCTTCATCGACTGGCGGAAGAGTGGTGTTGAGACTTAATTGCTCGGTGAGTGTGTTGACTTCGAATTTTTCAGTGGCTTGGAGTGTTTCAATGTCGCCTGTACAGACCTCAATATCGACGGTTTCAGGGGTGAATGTATGCGTTTTCTCGGGAGTAAGTGTATCGACGGGCGCATACTTGCCGACGGTACTATAAAATAGAGCCTCCAGCGGGACGACGGTGCCAGCGGTTGGCTCGGTTGTACTCATATGCGCCGTGAGATAGTCGCCGAACAGGCAGGTGCCATACCCATCTGGTTCATGCTCGGGTTTTAGGAACGGTTCCCGAGGAATCTGTGCCAGCCACGGTGTGAGTGGGGTGGTTGGGAAGATGTAGTAGTGGTCGTCGCGAGAGAGTTTGGGTAATCGATACCCGACGGCCAGTCGTTCAAACTCCGGATACAATTGGTTGAACTGACCTCGAGTGAACGCGTTTGGCTGCTGGGAGATCCCCTTACTGACGAGTTTGTTCTCGACGATGTCAGCGATGGCTGTCGTAGAGAGGACTGCCGGCGTTGTTTGTCCGGGCGACTCCGTGAGGTCACACAGCGCGTCAAAGACGCCACTCCGGGTCGATTGGGTGTCACCAAACTCTGCGACATCAGCGAGAGCGGCGGTATATTCGTATGCCCAGTCGGTCGGGGGAGAGGGTGGGTCATAACTCATGGTGTGAACTGGTGTGGAGCAGACAGGTGTGCTCTGATCGGCTGTGGACTCTCAGCCTCGGTGCTGCGAGGACGGGAAACCCCGTCATCGGTTCCAAGCTGTCGCTTGACTCCGGTGAGCCAGCATCGCTGTACTCTAACTCGGTGCTGCTCGGGGTAGTCGAGACCGTCGGTGGGAGAGGCACGATTACCTGTGGGATCTGACATGGACACCTGCGTGTGTACTCTTTTTGTGGGGCACTCCATCCTGACGATCGCCCTACTTGAACGAAAGGTTTATGAACTTCTTAACACTTGGAGGGTAAAATAAACCTGTCGTAGAGCGTGGTATATAGTCAGGTCAACGTCAGGAGGTCGGCTATTGTCTGGTGGTGTTCGATCAGATGAATCGACAAGACCGCGGACGAGACGACTCGACAGCACGTTGGAAGCGAGTGAGCCGCGCTAAACTAACTCTTCTCACTCGGCGGGGATTGGTTCTCGGGATTATTTTAATGCTCGGTGTTGTCACCGCCGGTGGGGTTGGCGTAGCGCCGGCAGCCGGTGCCACGCAGGATGATGTGGCGACCGCGTGCCACTTGGACCGGGCCTCGCCGGAGAGCGTTGGCGACCTGCGTGAGCGCGCTCAACAGCGCGTCGGTGAGCTTGAGAAATTGAACGCCGAGTCGACAGTGGCTGTCGACCAAGCCAGAATCGAGACGATTGCCGACCGGGTGGAGAATGGCAACATCTCCTACGATCGCGCACGCTACCAGCGTGCCTGCGGTCACTATCAGATTGCCCTTGATCAGAGCACGGCCACGCTGGAGCGGCTCTACGTCAGTCTCGCAGAGATCCGACTGGCGAGTGTCGAAGACCAGCTCAAGGATCGTCAACACAATGGCTACGACTCGATGGAGATGGCCAACTTCTCAGCCCGGCACGAGTCGCTGAGCGCACAGACGGAAAACGTGAGTTCCCTGCCCCAGGCCCGGACGGTAGCTAGCGAGGCCGCGGAGCTTCAGGCGGACACAGCCGCACTCCCGAAGATGCGTGTGGTCCGCGTCGCCAGTACGATTGCCCCATTCTGGAGACCGGTTCTGGGGAGCGTAGGGTTCACACTGGTGATCGGCGGTCTTGGTGTGCTCGTCGGACGAAGCACCGTCGGTGCTACCGCCCAGCCTCCGGGTGAAGAAGACAACAACGGTGTCGAAGGAACGCGTACGCGAGACTCTGGCGGTCAGCGCAGGAAAAAGTTCGAAAGCAGAGAGTAATATCATGAGAGAACGATTCAATTTGACCCGCGAAACGGTCACGAACGCGATGCAACGGTTCATCGGACAAGATTCGGCTACCCCTAGCGAGGGGACTAACAACTCCTCACGGCACAGCGAGGACGCCGCCCGTGCGGACGGCGCTGGCGGGGGTGACCACGGTCACGAACACGAGCAGAGTAACGTCGGGATCTTACTCCACACGAACACTTTCGCCGACGTACTCGAAGTGGAAGGGCACCTACAGGCCGCATACGACACGTTCAATCGCCACCTTCCGATCGAGCATATCGGCGACGTCCCATTCAAGCGGAACCTCACACGAATTGAACGCACCCTCCCGCTGCTCGAGCCCGAACTTGAGGAGGCGATGCTCCGGCTCACCAAGCAGACCGACCACATCATCTCCCCTTCGACGGTCGGAACGGGATTTATTGCGTTCCAGTGGGCCGACCTGGGTCCACAGTTCAGCGACACAATCGATGTCGTCGTCAGCGGAGACAAAACCCACCCCGATACGCTCCAGCAGAAAGCACAGAACACGCTCCTCGCTGGAGTCGGCCATGGAATGATCGAGCCGCCGGTGATCCTCTGTGACCACCGGGCCGGCGAGATTCGCTTCCAAGATGTCGCTCCGGAGATTGCCCACGCGATTGTTGCAAACGCCCACACTGACCTCATCAATCGGTCAGTCGGATACTGGACAATGTCGTATCAACATATCCCCCTGGGGGGAATGACCGACATGGAGATCTCGGAGACGCTCCGTGACGTGGTCGATGAGGCAACTCCGTGGATCTCCACGGGACGTTGGTGTCCGTGGGCCGACCAATCGATGTCGGTTCCACTCGCTGCGGGGGCAGACTCGTATGTCATTCTCCCGACTAACGTCCAACTCGGCCAGAACGAGGACATCCGCGTCTGCCACCGTCCAGACGTCTCTGGCGCGCACGTGCTCAACTTCTGGCCGCTCGAGACTGCTTGGGTCGAACAGCATATCCGCCGCGCAGGCGTCGAATTCGTCGACCAGCAACTCCGCGCCGGTGACAACCGGATCGCGACTGTCTGGGCACAACACGCAGCCCCTCGTGACCCACTTGACGAGTGGGAGCGACTGCGCGCAGAGTATATCGACCCCCGACTCCCCGAGGAGTGACTACCATGCCTGATGACAATATGACACTCATCGACTTCCGGTCGGATGAATCTGAGCCTGACGACCACCGCGCTGACGCTGAGCCCTCTCAGTCCCCCCCGCCAGACCGACAACCCGATCGATCGGCCATCCCATGGGTCCTCGTTGTGATTTTCCTCGGACTGGTGGTCCTTGCCGGCGGATTACTGCTCAGTACGGCCTCCCCTGTCTGACACTCACCGCACCTCAACCGAATTCAAAACAACACACCACATCATTATGAACAATCCATTCAGTTCAACCGACGCTGTCGATGAGCGCGAAAACAGCAGCAGAGATGATGCCAAGCGAACCTCGTCCGACGGCCCGGCGACTGACGCTCCCCCTGAGGAGACTCCTCGACGCCACGCGTCGTCGTACCACGTGATCGACCGCCCTGCTGACCACCGAATCGATGAGGTCGTCCAGCTCCTCACCGACCCAGCAAACGGAGTCGTGACTCAGGCCGGCGCTATCGCAGTCGTCAAACGACAGACTGAACAGGAAATCCACGGCTTCGTCAAGGAGTTAGATACGCTGCTTCGACAGCGTGAGACTGCCCTCATCGGGATTGACCACAATACATCGATGCTCCGCACACTCGCGACCCACGTCGGCCTGACGCTCGCGGTCGCCCCCCACAACCAAGAGCACGTCTCGACGCTCTGTCGCCATCTCACCGCACTGGTCGACGACGACAGAGTCAGCGGGCTAGGCTCCGCTCGGCGATTCGAAGTTCCTGTCTCGCCCGAAATCAAAGCGCAAGAGAGTTCGCGTGTGCTCGACGCGCTTGAGAATCTCCGGGGAGATCCACTCCATCACATCGGGAACGACGACTGGGACTTCGTCGCATTCACCGCTCCACAAGAGTGGGTCTCAGCAGCCGAGGAAACCCTCTCTGCGTTCGCCCCGGTTATCGACCAGGTCGTGTGGGACCGCCCCCGAATCACTGTCTGCGGGTTCGTCTTCGAAGACACCGAGGTGGCTTCCGATGACCAAGCCGAAAGCTCGATACAAATTCCTACAAACGGCAACCAGTCCGGACGAGCAACTAGTAGCGGTTCCTCACGGAATGGCAGTCAATCGACCGACTCGGGCCGGGAGCACCGCTCGGTTCGGACAGATCCATCCAGCACAGCCGAGCAAACCAACCTAACTCCTACTTCCGAGGGTCGTGGAGCACCAATCGGAACGTCGGCGGCCCCAGAGCCCGCAACTCCCGACACGACCACGCAGGACGATAGTCCTGACACCCCGCCACCGACAGGGGAACCCGGGGCACCGCCGGCTGAGAGCGATACCTCCACCTCGGGCGAGACGTCTGCGACCACCTCCGACGGCTCTCGGCCTCCTGAGTCGGCTTCAGACGCCGAGGAGAACCCGACGCTCCCCGAGTCATCGCCCACTGGGGAACAGCCCTCTCCGGCAGGTTCAGCGCCGGCCGAGGCTCCGGAGTCCGAACACACCCCAGACAGTATCCCCTCGCCACCCTCGTCGACAGAAGACGACCCGACAGAGAGCCCAGAGTTTCGACCGACGCCCCCGTCCTCCGACCCACCCACATCCCCGACCGACGAGGAGCGCTTTCCACAGTCGAACGATGAAACCGACGCCAGCACGTTCGACGACTCGCAGGCGGAATCGTCAGCCGACAGTGGCACGTCTGCCTCCGGTTCTCGACCATCGTCGTCTTCAGACCCGGACGATGACCATGCGGAGAGCCAGAGAGCTGCCGATTCGGACTCAGACTCGGACTCAACTGAGAGGACACGCTCACCCCTGTCCGCCGATGAGGACACCCCGAACGGACCATCTCCCGAGACAGGCCAGGCGGACGGAGCGTCGGCGGGTCAGCCGACGGTCCCACCACCCACCCCTGGGAGAAAAGATAATTCTGAGCAGTCGCAAGAGGATACGACAGACAGCCATCCGGACTCGGCGGCAGTCCCTCCAGCCTCCACATCACCAACACCGACGCCGTCAGGAGATGACAACGAGTCTGGGTCCACCGGATTGTCACCAATCGAAGGGGGTGACGAGACGACGCCAGCCTCGTCGCCGCCACAGTCGGCCAGCGATAATGAGTCTGGTTCCCCGGCATCATCGGCATCAACACCACCAGAGGACGATGAGCCTGTATTGCCCTCATCGCCGCCCCGGCCCACTAGTGATGACGAACCTGAGCCACCGGCGGCGGACAGTGATAGCGACGAGACATCGCCGGACATATCACCGACGGCGGGGACCGAGGACGACAGAAACCCCTCATCTACCTCGGCGGCGACACAGATCCCGTCACCGCCAAGTAGAGTCGGTCCTGGCCTCGTCCCCGCCGGAGACGCCCCAGCGTCGCAAGATCCTGGCGTCGTCGATATCGACGAACACGTCCTCAACGAAATCGGCTCTCACGCTGTCGCCCATGACGGCGAAGTTGGCCACGGCGGACAAGAGGTATACGCAACTCTCTATTGTGACGACCAAGGGCTGATCCGTCACTCTCACATCGTCGAAGACGGACACTTTCTCGAACAACGCCGATCCTCAATCTCGTTCAAACAACCGTTCTATCAGTATCTCCAGTATCTCGCACAGATTTATCAGAACATCTCTCACCGACTCTGCGGTGATGTACATAGTCATCCAGGCGGGATCCCAGAGCAGAGTCCGGCAGACAAAACGTTCAGCAAGCGCGTCTGGAATAATCCCCAGCGGAATCACAACTTTATCATCGCTCTTACCGACGCCACCGACGACGCCCCTGACAACTGGACAGTCACCAACAACGGTCAAGAAGTTCACAAACAACTTAACGGACATCTCCTCCGGATTCGGGCCTTCGCCGGCGGCACAAACGAGCCCAAACAGATTCGGGTCCATACCACCATGGGGATCTGAATCAGTACACCACCCTCACGGCGCTGGAAGGACTCTATCGACAGTATCGGTCAGACCGGTCCTAACCACGAGGGTGAACACTTCCCGGCAACGCGACGGCTGATTCCACTAATACACATTCCACACCATCAGATATCTATGGTAGTACATCTACCACTCACCGGGTCGACATCGCCCGATCCGCACGAGATGCGCATACGAGCGGCCGACCCAGTCGCTCGCTCAGAGACCAATCTTAATCGATTTCTTACATGACAATGAAATTGACTGGCGTCGGCTCACTTGCCGCTCGCACGCTCCGAGCACTCGGATGCGACAACCTCGCCAAACGACTGACCGGCTATTCGTCTCACGATGCCCTTGTCGCTCGGACCGCCCGCAAACTTGTTAGTGCTGACACAAACGGCCGATTATATGTCGATCATCATCACTGTACACCCGCAGGCGCTGCGAACACGCGAGGTGCCGATGTCGGCACCTGGCAGCAACACGTCCCCGATGTCGTCTACACCCGATTTGATTCTCACTCGCTGGTCATCGAAGTCGAACGTGAATCCTCGCTTGATACACACGCCGCTTCACAACTCGCCGACTTTGTCAGCCCCAGCTACCAGCCTGTGCTGGTCGTCCCTCGTCCAGATCACCGGGAGCGTGCGCGAAACTTCCTCAAGCGACACAACCTTGCCACCAGTGTCACGCTTGCTCACCCATACACTATCACCGAACAACTGTAGCCGGTGGCAGCCGATAGATGAGTCCACTCATCAAGACCCAACACGAGCAGAGACAACCCGACTGGCGGGTGATTGATATACAATGCGTGTAGGATCAACTAGCATGGACGACTGGGGCGAACAGACAGTCCAAACGGCGCAACTGTTTTTCGACAACGACACCGCCCGCCAGATCATCGGCCACCAGCC
>NZ_NHNZ01000079.1:0-9975 GCF_002727095.1 Halorubrum sp. C191
CCGCGAGTTCCGCGGCGTCCTCTCGCGGCTGGAGGCCGAGAACATCGTCCGCTTCGAGACGGAGATCCACGAGGGCGGGTTCGACATCAGCGACGTTCGTAAGATCCGGTAGCGGGCGCAGTCCGACCCGACCTTCCGCCCGTCTCCCGATCGAGTGGCGCCCGCCGAGTATCGATCTGGAGAACGCCGCGACAGGTTACTTAAGCCTCGCCGCTCAATGTCACGTAGATGACGGAGGACCCGCGATGAGCGACCTCGACCCGGCGACGGCCGCCCTCGACGCCGCCGCCGAGGACGCCGGCGTGAGCCGCGAGGAGCTCCTCAAGCGCGCGCTCGTCGCGCTCGCGGAGTCCGAGGGGATCGATGTCCCCGACTCCGACGAGGTGGCGGCGATCGAAGCGCGCCTCGACGACCTCGACGAGGAGCTCGACGAGAAGGTTGCGGACCTCCGGGAGCGGTTCGTCGACCTCTACCGCGAGGTGGAGGCGCTCGACTCGGGCGAAGCCGCCGAGGACGCGCAATCGTCGGCCCCCGGGCTCGCCGACGCGGACGAGGCCGAATCGCGGGTCGACGACCTCGCCGACGAACTGGAGGAGGTCGCCGCCCGGCTCGACCGCCTCGACGCGGCCGCCGCCGACGCGCCGTCCTCGGATCGGGTCGACGACCTCGACGACCGGCTGGACGCCGTCGACGACCGACTGGACGCCGTCGACGCCCGGCTCGATGACCTGAATGCCGTCGGCGACCGCCTCGACGCCTTCGACGAGCGGCTCGGTGGGGCGGAAGACCGCTTCGATGCGGTCGAAGAGCGGGTCGACAGCGTCGACGACCGCCTCGACGGCGTCGAGTCGGACCTCGCGGGGATCTCCGCGGACGACCTGACCGAGATCGACGAGAAGCTCTCGCGGGTCGCGAACGCGGTCGTGAAGCTCAAGCGCCGGCTCGACGCGGCCGAGCGCGACCGCGCCGACCGAGAGCGCGTGGACGCCCTGACGCGGACGGCGAACCGCCACGGCGTGCGGACCGCGGACTGCGGCCACTGCGGCGGCGGCGTGGAACTGGGACTGTTGTCGGCGCCCGAGTGCCCCCACTGCGGCCGCCGGTTCGAGGACTTGGAGCCGAACGCCGGCTTCCTCGGGACCTCGAAGCTCCTCGTCACGGACAAGCCCGCCATCGACGGCGACGTCGCGGACGGCGACGGGACGGACCGAACGGGAACCGCCGCGAGCGACGGCGGACCCGACGGAGAGTACCGATGAGCGACGACGACCGATCGGACGGCGACGACGACCGATCGGACGGCGACGGCGCACCGGAAGGCGACCCCTTCGGCGGCGGACTCTTCGACGACGAGCCGACCGACGAGGTCGACGAAGCGTTCGACGCGCCCGACAGAGACGAGGCCGACGAGGCCTTCGGCGCGCCTGACGGAGACGAGACCGACGATCCCTTCGCGGCGCTCGGCGGCGGGACCGAGGGAAGTGCGGGCCCCGTGACCGGGTCGGACGGCGACGCGACCGGCGGCGCGCCACGCGAGGACCCGGAGCCGCGCGCGCCGGGGGACGACCCGTTCGCCGATCTGGACACCGACGGCACGGCGGCCGACGAGGACCCGTTCGAGTCGATGGGGACCGGCGAAGTCGGCGAGGAGGACGTCTGGGAGGCGCTCGACGAGGAGGCGTCGGTCGGGACCGACGCGACGGCGTTCGACGACCTCGGCGCCGACGGGGAGGTGGGCGGCGCGGCGACGCGCTCGCCGGGCCCGACATCGGACGCCGGGAGGGCCGGCGACGAGCACGTCGTCGACAAGCGGAGCTACTGCCAGCGGTGCCCGCACTTCACGGCGCCGCCCGAGACAGCGTGTGCGCACGAGGGGACCGAGATCGTCGAGTCGGTCGACTTCTCTCAGTTCCGGGTCCGCAACTGCCCGATGATCGACGCGGACGACCCCGCCTTCGACGGCGAGTAACCGGAACCAGTTCCTTCGGGTCGCCTGCGTACTCCCGACCGATTTCTGAACACGTTCAAGCGCGTTCGCCCGGGAGTGGCGCGTCACGTGATAGGATCCCTCTCGAAGTCGGACCACCCCGTCGATTTCGGGTCCGGGGAGGTCACCGGCGCGATAGGGGATTCGATTACGGTGATCCCGCTCGTCGTGGCGCTGGCGCTGTTGACGGACGTCTCGCTGCCGCACGCGCTCGCCGCGTTCGGCGCGTTCCAGATCGTCTGGGGCGTCCGGTACGGGCTACCGATCTCGGTCGAGCCGATGAAGGCGCTGGCCGCGCTCGCGATCGCGGGCGCGCTCACCTACGCCGAACTCGCGCTCGCGGGGGTTATCCTCGGCGCCGTCCTCCTCGCGATCGGCCTCTCGGGGACGCTCGGGTACGTCGAGCGGTGGATCGGCGAGCCGGTCATCCGCGGCGTCCAGTTCGCGGTCGGCCTCGTCCTCTTGGAGACGGGGCTCCGACTCGCGGCCGACGACCCGCTCGTGGCGCTCGTCGGCGTCGCGATCGCCGCCGTGTTCGCGCTCACGGGGCACGGGAAAGCGAGTGCGCTGGCCGTCGCCCTCGTCGGCGTCGCGGCCGCGCTCGTCGTCGCCGGCGTCCCCTCGCCGCGGCTGCCGGGCGCACCGCCGACGCCGGCGTTCGGCGCGGCGCTCACGCGCGCCACCGTTGACGGCGTGGTCGCGCAGCTGGCGATGACGATCGGCAACGCCGCGCTGGCGACCGCGCTCCTCTTCTCCGACCTGCTCGACGCCGACGTCACCCCCGACGAGCTGTCGACGAGCATGGGGGTGACGAACCTGATCGCGGTGCCGCTCGGCGGGGTTCCGATGTGTCACGGCTGCGATGGGGTCGCCGGCAAGCACGCGTTCGGCGCGCGCACCGGCGGCGCGAACCTCGTCCTCGGGGGTGGCTACCTCGTCGCCGCGCTCTTCGCCACGCCCGCGCTGATCGCGGCGTTCCCGCTGGCGATGCTCGGCGCGCTGCTGGCCGTCGTCGCCGTCTCCCTCGCGCGCAACGTCACCGACTCGGGGAACCGTGCGCTCTCCGTCGGTATCGGCCTCCTCGCGCTGGCGACGAACCTCGGCGTCGCCTTCCTCGTCGGGATCGCGATCCACCTCGCCTGGGAGCGAGTCCGAGTGAGCGACTAGGCCGCTGAGCGGACGCGCCAGTTATATATGAAACTGCTGCGGCGCGCGCCTGCGAGCGGTCGCCACCGGCGGCCGCGAGCCAGCGCGTGCGAGGGAGTCGCTCGCCGAGCGAAGCGAGGGCGACCGACGAGGGTGGGGAGGCGTGAGGTGCGGCGCGGTGCTGTGTGGGGTGGGACTCAAAGTGGCACGCGAGGGCGCCGCAGGTGACGCAAGGACCGCAGGGAGTGAGCGAAGCGAACGACTGAGGACCGAAGCGAACGTGCGGCGCCCTCGCGGCTGGAGCTTTGGAGGTACTCACCGACGACACGACGGTGTTTATTTATAATCGAGCAGCTGGGGTTTTGGGGGTATACGCCGTCGATCACTCGACGACACCGAGACCCCGGGACACGTGCCTCACCCCACGCGGCGTATTCGACCGTACCCCCCGAACCTAAACCGCTCGCCCCCATGCGATACTCGTATATGCAGTTCTGTGACGACTGCGGCTCGATGATGGTCTCTCGCGACGGGGAGATGGTGTGTCAGAACGACGGCTGCGGCGCGACGACCGAACGCGACGAGGCGCTCGCCGCCGAGTTCGAGTCGACCACCGAACAGACCGGCGACGAGGTGATCGAGACGGAGGAGGGCGCGAACTTCGAGGGGAAGCCCACCGCGACCGACGTTGTCTGTGACGAGTGCGGCCACGGCGAGGCGTGGTACACGATCAAACAGACCGGCGCCGCCGACGAGCCGCCGACGCGCTTTTTCAAGTGTAAGGAGTGTGGCCGCCGCTGGCGGGGATACAACTGACCGCGATGCCGCCGGGAGGTCGACGGACTCGGCTCGTCCGCGCGCTCGCCGCCCTTTCGCTCGCCGCGCCCGCGGTCTTCCTCGTCGGCCGCGCCGTCGGCTTCTGGCGCGTCAGGCTCGCGGTCGGGAAGCTGCTCGCGCTGCTGCCCGACGACGGCGCCCCCGATCACGTCCGAGTGCTGCCGCCGCCGGCCGACGAGTACGCCGGAACGCTCCAGACGACCCCCGCTGAGACCCGCGAGCAGCTCCCCGAGCAGGGCTTCTCCGAGCTCATCCGGGCCTACTTCCACGCGTACGACCGCGACGGGGAGGCCGTCCACGAGGTCGGTAGCTTCGTCCACCGGCCCGAGGGCCTCACCGGCGACTGGCAGGTCCACGTCCGGCTGTTCCCCGCGCCCGACGGCGCCACCGAGGTGTGGGCGCACTGGGAGCGGAACCCGTACGTGGCCCCGCTGGCGCACCTGCGGATGGAGGGGTACGACCCGGCCCGCGGCCAGCGGATGGCGGCCGAACTGATCGATGACCTGCGGTGCGCGCGCGACGACGGGGCGGCGTGAGCCGGCGCGCACCGGCAGTTCGTGCGTTTCAATAACGCGTCACCAACTAACACACACCATAGCACTGCGTTCTGGCGATTTATTCGAGTTGGACGGAATTGAGCGCGTAAATTCGGCCGAAACGCGGCCGAATCCCGCTGTAGCGTTTGGACGGTTCATAGGGCACGGGGCGGGAGGTGGGGCCACGATGAACACCGAACGCATCGCACTGATCGCGGTGACGCTGGCGCTCGTCGTCGGCGGCCTCGCGACGCTGTTCGCACCGACCGTCGTCGCCGGCCCGGGCGGCGCTCCCGGGCAGGCGGCGGTCACCACCGCCGTCGCCGACGGCGGACTCGGGTCGCTGTTCGGGCTCGCGCTCTGGGGCGTGACGCTCCTCTTCGGCGCGACCGCGCTCGTCTGGTTCGTGTTCGCGGCGGTCGTGGGTGCGGGCCACGAGACGCCGCCGAACGAGTACGGCCTCGACGAGATCCAAGTCCGCATCATGACCGTCGACGCCGCCGAGGTCGTTCAAGAGACCGTCGACTCCCTGCCGGAGGGGCTCGACGACGTTCACGTGATCGCGGAGTCGCCCGTCGACGTGACCGGCGCGACGGTCCACGCCGTCCCGGAGGCGTTCACGTGCGACGCGGTCCGGAAGGGCCGCGCGCAGGAGTGGGCACGGCAGTCGCTCGACTGCGGGAAGGCGTTCGTCCTCTACCTCGACGAGGACAGCGTTGTCGAGTCGCTCGACGGGCTCCCGGACGCTGACATCGTTCAGCTCCGCGAGAAGCCCCGGCTCACGGGGTCGAACCTCAGCTACTTGGCGGACATGTACCGGATGGGCGTCCAGATCGAACAGCGCGCGTTCGCGCGCCTCTCGATTCCCCTGTTCGCGTGGGGCGGCGGCATCGCGGTCCGCAGCGAGGTGGAGGACGAAACCACGTGGGACCGTGAGACGCTCGTCGAGGACACCGCGTTCGTCTGGGCGGCCTTCCGCGAGCTCGACGTGACGTTCGCGCTCTCGGACGCGGTCTGCCGCAACGAGGCGCCGCCCTCGCTGTACGAGATCCTCCAGCAGCGCCGCCGCTGGGCGGCCGGGAACGTCCGGGCGTCGACGATGCTCCCCCTGCGCTACGAGCTGTTGACTAGGGTCCGCAACTACGCGTGGGCGCTCTCGCCGATCGTCACCCTGCTCGTCGTCCCGTTGTCGCTTCTGGGCGTGACCATCGCGCACAGCGGGCTGTTCTTCGCCGCGTCGATGGGGCTGGCGCTCTGTACGCTGGGCTGGTTCCTGCTCTGCGTCCGGTACTACGGCGACGACCACCGCCGCTGGGCGCTCGCGGTGCCGCTGGCGCCGCTCATCACCGTCGTCCACTCGATGGGGACGGTCGCTGGGATCGTCAACCCGCCGGAGACGTTCCGGGTGACGACGAAGGTCGGCAGCGAGTAACCGCTCCGAGCGCGGCTACGACCCGTCGCGAAGCCGCGGCCCGAGGAACGCCGCGACCGCCTCGCCGACCTTTCCGCTCCGCCCGACGAAGAAGTGATCGGACTCGAACGCGACCGTCTCGACGCCCAGTTCCGTCGCACGTTCGACCACCGGCTCCCAGTCCGCCGTCGAGTCCCGCGTCGCGTACAGGACGCGAACCGGGACGCCCCGGTCGACTATCTCTCCGAGCGCGTCGACCGCGTCGGTGTCGGGGTTCAGGCGGGCGGTCGGCGCGAGCGCGCAGACGCCCGTCAGCTCGGGCCGCGACGCGGCCGCGACGAGTGCGACCGTGCCGCCGAACGAGAAGCCGAACAGCCCGACGCGGTCGTAGCGCTCGCGCGCCCAGCCGACCGCCCGGTCCGCGTCGGTGGTCTCGCCGTACCCCTCGTCCCAGTCGCCGTAGTCGAAGCGGAGGCAGTCGACGCCGCGGTCGGTCACGGCGTCGGAGACGGCCACCAGCCGCTCGTCGCCTCGGTGGCCGCGCTGCTGGGGATGCGGCGGGCAAGCGACGACGACCGCATCCGCGGACGGCGCGTCGGCCGAGGCGTCGCTCGCGGCCGTATCAAGGGTCGCGCGCACGTCGCGACCGCCGGGGATCAGGACGGTGTCGCTCATCGGGATCGGGCGGTCGGGTCGACGCCCGTCAGGGCACCTGTGTCACGCGATCGACGCCGTCGAGTTCGACGAGGTCGCCCGCGAGCGCCTCCTGATCGACGGTCGCCTCGTAGTAGAACACGATGTCGAACGTGCCGTCGCGGAGGAGCTGCTGGCACTCCCAGACGAACGCCTCGTCGTCGAGCGTCAGTCCTTGGAACTGGTTCGACGAGAAGTCCGTGTCGTCGTTGCCGGCCTCGATGTACGTCTCGCCTTTGCCCGCGTGCTCGGCGATGACCTCGTTGGCGGCGACCGTCAGCTCGTGCATCTCTAGGTCCTCCTCACCCTCGAGATTCGTGTGGACGATACAGCCCACCAGCTCGATGTCGCCGGGCTCTAAGAGGGCCTTCGCGCGGGTGTACAGGTCCGAATCGACGGTCTCGCTCATGTCTCTCCCTTCCGGCTCCCGTAATAAACGGGTGACGGTTCGCGGGGCGGGTCGGGGCCGGCCGCGACGCGTCTCAGCGACGGAGCGACACGACGACGGCGCCCCCGTCGGCTTGGACCAGCGCGTCGTCCGCGAGGTCGTCGACGAGCCCGCGGAACCACTCACAGCCGTGTTCACCGCCCGGCGCGTAGTCCACCCGAATCCGGTTGCCGAGCGCGTCCGGCGCCATCTCGTCGTGCTCGCCGAGCAGGCGCACGATCCGACCGCGGAACTGCCGGCGGCTCCCCTCGAAGCCGGGCTGTTCGGGCGCGTCGGGCGCGGTGAAGTTTCAGGTCCGGGAGGCGTGACAGCACTCGCGACACGAGCAGCCGGCCTCGTCGCAGCGGGGCTTCTTGCCCTAGGCGACGCCGCCGAACTCCATGATCGCGTTGTTCCGCACCCGGGACTCGCCCGCGGGCATGGGCCGGGAGGCGACCCGCTCGAACGCGTCGTCGTCGTCCGAGACGTCGAACGCGCGGTGATTGCGGCAATTTATTACACATAAAATAGCTCAAATATCGGCAGCAACTGAGAGTGGCTGTTGCCGAACATTCCCCGAATGTCCGTATCAGAGTGGCAATCTATCTCTGAGCGACTGGAACGCGAGTCGTCCGAGCAACTGGCTGGGGCCGCGCTTTGGCAGGTCGCGGGCGACGTTCATCGTACTCGGTGGCTCACTCTCACCGATGCCTAGCTCCCACTCCGTCTCCGACTCGAAACGGTCTACCGCGGCCTCGACGCGGTCGCGCACCGCATCAGTTTCCATGGTCTTCACGTCACCGGCTTTCATCAGTACGTCGCCGTCCACGATAACCGTCTCCACATCAGCCGGCGCTGCGTTGTTAGTCACCTGCGCCGGGATGTTGGTCAGCGGGGTGAATTTCGGCTTCTCGACGTCCAGCAGAATGACGTCGGCGCGCTTGCCGGGTTCGAGGCTCCCGATCTCGTCGCCGACCCCGAGTGCCTCTGCTCCTTCGATGGTGAGCATTCGTACGAGCTCCATCGAGTCGTACTGGCCGGTCGAGCGCTTGAGGTTTGCTGCGAGCCGGGCTTGCCTCGCCTCGCCGAACAGACTGTAGGAGTCGTGCCAGTAGTGGTCGTCGATACCCAGGCCGACATCAACGCCCGCGGCGCGGAGTTCCGGCACCGGCGTCCACTGTACGTCGCCGCCCGTGTTCCAGTAACAGAAAATCGACGGGCAGTGTGCGACCGACGCGTCTGCTTCGGCAGTCCGTTGGATGTCTTCGTCGTCGGCGAGCCGGAAGTGCGCGGCTACAAGTCGGTCGTCCAAGAGGCCAACGTCATCGAGAAGGGCGAGCGAATCCTCGGCGCCATTCGACCGCGCCATCGTGTTGCTCGCCTCCAGTTCGAGCAGGTGCGTGTGGACGAGCAGGTCGGGATACTCGTCAGCGAGTTCGGCGGTGTGTTCCCACAGTTCGCGGGTACATGACCAGTCGTCGTGGGGGTTGATCGTCGCCCGGATGCGGCCGTCGTACGCGCCGTGGTACTCATCGATGAACTCGCGGGCGCGGTCGAACTGCTCTTCGACGGAAACGTCCCAGAAGAGGTCGGAGAGCGCCATCCCGAAGAATCCGCGCAGGCCCGCCTCGCCGAACGTTTCTGCGCCCCCGCCGGGACGGACGTCCATCGAGTTGACGGTCGTGACCCCACCACTGAGGAAGTTCAGTGCGGCGAGTTCGTACCCCGCCCGGGCGAAGTAGTCGTACTCGCCCTCGGCGATGTGGCCGAATATGGCGGTCATCCCACTCATCATTTCCATGAGGTCGAGGTCGCTGAACGCGCCAAGCAGCGGCGTCAGTTCGAGATGGGTGTGCGCGTTGACGAGACCTGGCATCACGAGTTTGCCTTCGCCGTCGATGACCAAGTCGGCCGCTAACTCCGCGTCATCGTCCCGAGATGACCGCACGTCGGTGATCCGGCCATCCTCGATGAGCACCGTTCCTCGCTCGTAGAGTCGATTTCGCTCGTCCACCGTGAGAACGAACGCATCGTGAATCACACAGTCAGCCGTCATTTCCTCCCACCCGTCAGCGTCGTGTGTAGCTGTAATTATTAGTATCTATTTCCCTCAATTGGCTCTGTTGAAATCCTTAGAGGTTGATATGTTTTTGCGGTCGTGCTGAATATAGAGGTTAGATTCAGCAATCGATTGGTCGCGTCGCAAAGTCCTCTAGAGTTTGCCGCTGAGCGTCTCGACAGCACTTCGTACAACTGAAAATACTGCGTTAGAATGGCGTGCACCAAGTGTACGTGATTTGAGAGCGTTAGAGATAGCAGCCCGAGTAGTCTACGCAACCACCACTCGAAACTCTAGACCGCTTTGCGACGCGAGAAAAACTTGTTACAGTGACTTTTTGAGTGATAGATATGAGTCTCCTCAAAGAACTCGTAGCAGGCCTAAAAGGGTGGGCTATTATGGAGCTGAGTGGGTGGCTGGTCGTGCTCATTGCGGCGGTCGTTTTCGTCGTGACCCTGATCGCTGGCAGTGCGTTGTTCGGTGACGCGGCCGGATTGGCTATTGGAATCAGCTCCGCACTGCTCGTCGCGTTTGTTGTTGGACCACGTCTTCGAAACCGGTTCCGAGACGGTCAACAGTAGTGTGTGCGGCAGTCGACACACAGAAGACAATCCACCGGTGTAACACATCCCGACGATTAAAACTCGAAGTCAGCACGCCAGTCCAGTTGATTGGTCGTGTCGTTTGGCTACGTACATTATGTGGAGAGAGGATCGACTGAGAAGCTGTCGTGACCGACTTGCGCCCTCTATTCAGCACGCCGTTTATATCAGATTTAGAGGATTTCAACAGAGCCCCTCAATTGAGAGCGCGGGTACGCTCCGCGGGTTCTCCCTTCTTGACATCCTCCCCGCGCTGAAGCGCTGTCTCTTACCCATA
>NZ_NHNZ01000072.1:0-4356 GCF_002727095.1 Halorubrum sp. C191
ATTACCGTGTACGACCCGCAGAAGGCACTTCAATTCACCCCTCAAAATATCAACCGTGAGAAAGCATGCCGTCGGTCGAATATCAGACGTTACAGGAGTATATGCGGAGAACTGAGACGGGACCGGACCGGCCGCCGATCGGCGCTCAGATCGCCCGCTCGAAGCCGTCGGCGGCGCGGACGACGAGCCGACCGTCCGAGCGGAGCCGGACCGTGCGGCCAACCGCGTCGCCAACGTCGCTGGCGACGATCGGGACGCCGGCGGCGTCGAGCACCTCGCCGACCCGCTCGACGTTCCGCGGACCGACCGCGTCGGTGAGGTCGAGCATCTCGGCGCCGCCGGCGACCCGCGCCTCCAGACGGCGGGGGTCGGCGCCGGCGTCGTCGAGCCCCCCGATCAGCGAGTCGATCCCGGTGTCGACGTACTTCGCGGGCCGCGAGGCGGCCGTCGTCCGTCCCTCGCCCGCGGGCAGCATGGCGTGGAGGAGTCCGCGGACGCCCGCCCGTCGATCGACGAGCGCGACCGCGACGCAGGAGCCGAGCCCGCTGGTCGTCAGGATCGCGTCATCGGCGGTGACCGCGAGCTCGCCCACGCCGACCTTGATCCGCCCAGGGTCGTCGGAGGCCGCGCCACCGGTGACGGCGGCCGGGTCGGCGACTGCGTCGCTCTCCGTCCGCTCCGGCGGGTCGTCAGGCCCATCGTCGGAGAGCGAGCGGGTCACGGGTCGGAAAGGTGGTCGAGCGCCCGCGCCAGTTCGCGCTCGTCGGGGAGCGCGTACACGTCACAGCGCGCCTGGATCCCCTCGGTCTCGATGGCGGTGTCGATCACGAACCCGTAGTCCTGTCGCTCACTCAGCTTCGCGACGAGCGGGCTGATCGTCGAGGCCCCGATGTCGTGGACGAACTCCGGCGGCGAGTGGGTGATCGACGTGCCGAGCACGTTCGCCCAGCCGTCGATGAACCCGCTCGTCATCACGTTGCCGAGCTCGCAGAGCGCGTTCTCGGCCATGTCGCCCAAGGGTTCGTCCGGCTCCATCGGGAGCATCGCGTCGGCGACCGCCGCCGCCGAGGACTCCTCGAAGAGGATCGCGAGGTAGCCGCTCAGCTCTCCTTGGAGCTCGAACACCGTCCCCGCATGGGGCTCGGTGCCGACCTCCGCGGGCACGTCGGCAAGCGGGACGAACCGGAGCCGGCTCACGTCGACGCTCGTCTCTAACCCGGTCATCATCGCGATGTTGTCGGCGGCGTTCGCCGACCCCTTCTTCGCCAGCGACGAGAACGTCGACAGCGACTCGTACGGCACCGCCGTGCTCGCCGTGCCGCCGGCCGCCTCGCCGCCGGCCGCCGCCGCGGGCGCCGTCTTCCCGACGATGAGGTCACGGAAGGGCCCGGAGTCGGGCAGCATGTAGATGGAGAAGTCGAGGTCCGTCGTCGTCGCGTCCAGGCGGCTCTCGAAGAGGAACACACCGTCCCCGGCAAGCGCGCCGTCCGGCAGCACCGCTGCGCCGTCCGCCTCGAAGTACCGCGGGGGCGACATGTCGATTGCCTTCCCGAGGTAGTTCGCCCAGCCGTCGAGGAAGCCGCCCAAGGCGATGTTGCCGACCTCCGTCACGGCGCTGCGCTCCATCGACTGCCCGCCGGGGAGAAGCGAGAGCAGGGCGTCGGCGTTGACCGCGTCGAACGCGAGGACCGCCTCGCCGTCTAACCCGCCGCGGAGCCCGACGCTCACGCCGATCGACTCCCGGCCGGCGAACGACTCGGCGAGGTCCTCGCCGCTGGCGACGCTCGCGCCCGTCACCTCCACCGCGAGGTCGGTCCCGGTCAGGTCCGAGAGCGCGCCGGCGGCCTGTTTGGCCCCTCGTTCCGCGAGGCGGTTACAGGCGCCGAGCGCGCGGACGTCGACGCGCATTATACCGCCGAGCCGATGGCGTCGAGCACGTTCGGCTTCTGGAACGGCTTCGTGATGTACCCCTCCGCGCCCGCCTTGATGGCCGCCTTCATCTTCTCCTCCTGCCCGACACTGGTACACATGATCACCGTCGCGTCGGGATTGTCTTCGAGGATCTCCGTCGTTGCCTCAATACCGTCGCGGATCGGCATCACGATGTCCATCATCACGAGGTCCGGCCCGTGTTCCTCGTACATGTTGACCGCCTCTACGCCGTTCTCTGCCTCCCCGACGATCTCGAACTCGCCCTCGAGGATCTCCCGGAGCAGGTTCCGCATGAACTCCGAGTCGTCGGCGATGAGTACCCGCGTAGCCATTGTTGTCTGAAACCGGGCGCAGCGATCACTTAATCGCTCCCCCGCGGTTCTCAGCGATGAGAACGGAGCTGTCACGAGTCGAGCGCGGCGCGGGCGCGAGGAGCGACGAGCAGCGGCGGAAAAGCCCGAGGCGGCGGCTCGTGCGAAGGCCGATGGTCGGAGCGCCGGTCAGACCCAGTGCCTGAGGAGGTGGACCGCGCCGACGAGGACGGCCCCGCCGAACGCCTCGTGGGCGCCGAACGGGAGGGGATCAGCCCCGAACTGCGCGAGCCGTCGTCGGTCGGCCCCTCGGACAGCGCGCCATCGCCGTCGGTCCCGTTGGCGGCGTGCTCGCCGTCAGAGCTCTCCCCGTCGTCGGACGCTGTCTCGTCGGTCGACTCGCCGTCGTCGTCCGGCCCGTCAGCCGCGTCGTCGCTCGCGGCGCTGTCGGTCGTCCCTCCGTCGCTCGTGTCGATCACGAGGTAGAAGCGCCCGGGCGCGTCGGGCGTCTCCAGTTCGGCCGCGTCGGCGAGAAAGAGTGTGACGTCCTCCGGGTCGGCCCGCGACAGGTTGAGCCGCGAGGCGGGCTCATTGATCCCGGGGTTCGTTTGCCTGACGCGGAGCGACACCCCATCCTCGGCGGTCAGGAAGTCCCTCAGCACGCGGTGGTCGACCGTCTGGCCGGCCTCAAGCGGGCCCGCGTCGCGCGCTGCCGAGAAGTGGAACAGCGCGCCCCGGATGCCGGTCGCCTCGGACCCAAAGACGATCCGGTTGCCCTTCGTCACCGCAGTCCGGTCAAGCCCGTTGGCCTGGAGCCCGGCGAGCGACTTCATGTCGCCGTTGCTGTCGCTGTCGAGGGCGGCCAGGTCGATGCTGGTGAACACCTCGATGTCGTCGCGGAACGCCGGATTCTCCAAGCCGAGGTCGGCTTTTTCCGCGACCTCGGTCGGCTGGACGATGCCCGACTCGTCAACGACGAGGGTGCCGTCAGTGATCGCGAGCCGGTACCGCTGCGAGACGAGCGGGCGAACGAGCCTGGCGGCGACCGTCGCGCCGGCGAAGCCGCTGACGTTGGCGAGGGAAGTCGCTGTCACATCGCCGTCCGCGTTCCTGAACGTGAGACCACACGAGGCGTCGTCGCGGGTACAGCTCCGCCCGTTGGTCTGGTTCGTCCCGATCGTCCGGGTGGTGATCGTTATCGTCGTCTGGGCGGTGATCTTGATCACGTCGACGTACCCAACCGACTGGCCGGTGTCGCTGAGCCGGTTCCCGCCGACGAGCAGGTACGCCACCCGTTGGGGTTGTTCGCTGGGTGGCGTATCTCGATCGGATCGCCGGCCACGGGGGTGTAGGTCGCCCGGGAGAAGCCGCCGCTGATTATCAGGCCGTGTAATGAGGCCGGCGAACTCGGCCGCCGAAATCGAGAATCACCCGACCCAAACGCCTCTGCCGGTCCGAAGAATTAAGCCCTGCGGGAGCCCGAATCACGGCAATATGCCATCGTGTCCCCGCTGTGACGCACCGGTCGACGACAACGCGCGGTACTGCGCGCAGTGTGGCGCCCCGCAGACAGAGGACGCGGCTGAGGAGCTAGACGAGTACGTCCAGCGGCAGGCGGAGCAGGTCGCCGGATCCGACGGCGGGGGCGGCGGAGGCAGCGGATCGAGCGGGACCGACGTTTTCCCGTCGACAGAGGAACTCACCGACCGCGAACAGCTGTGGCGGCGGGGATCGTACGTCCTCGGCTACGGAACGATCGTGATCGCGATGACCCGCGTGCCGGCGGCCGAGTCGTGGCCGCTGATCCTCGCCAGCGTGGCGATCTTACCGCCGATCCGCCGGCTCACCGCCGAGCCGCTGGGCAGTCCACTCAAACGCGAGGTGATGGCGGGGATATACGCAGTTTTCGCAGTCATCGGGATCGCGTTGTTCGTATTGTTGGGATGAGCCAGTGGGTGGCAGTTTTGTGAGGAATTTCGCCTACCCTCCGTCTTTAGTTACGGTTTTCGCAGCATATTGTTGATGGATTGCTATCTTGTGACTTCGGTCTGTCGCGGGTGAATTCTATTCGGCTTAGAGAGACGTTTAAATCGGTACTCAGCTTTGAACGTTG